>CAZEYJ010000249.1:0-25947 GCA_964516795.1 uncultured bacterium | reverse complement strand
CGACGAAGTTCGGCGTATCGATGATCCCGTGAGGAGTGTGGATCCTTCCGACACGGGCCCTAGAGCGTTTTGAAGTGTGGATCAGCTCAAACATCGCGCGCATTCTCCTTTGAGAGTTCGTTGACGGTCTCTGAGCGAACGATCCGTTTGGACAAGGCGACAAGCGGGCTGGAGCCGCCGATGATCGCCAGTTTCACAAGAAAGCTGATCGTGATGATGTCCCAGAGTGAATTGACAAGTCCCCACAGCCCTAAGAAGCTGAAGAGTACTGTATCGAGAAATTGGGAAAGGGTCAGAGAAATTCCATTGCGCGCAGCAAAAGGAATGCGGGTCAATTTTTCCTTGAGATAGCCAAAGAGGCGCAGATCGATTTGCTGGACGAGGAAAAAAACGGCAAGGGAGGCAAAAAGCAGTCTTGGGGTAGCAGAGAGAAGGAGGGTATAGGCCTCCTGCGTCTTGTCAAATGGGCTTGGGGTGTAAATGAGATGCAGCTGGCTCATCGCCACAAAAAAAATCATAAGGAAAAAACAGGTCCAAAGCGCTTTTGCAGCCGCTTGTTTGCCAAAATACTCCCGCATCAGGTTCAAGCCTAAGATGCTGCCGATCGCAAAGACATCGCTGCAGGTGATATGGAACCCGAAAAAGGGGATTTGTTTTAGGACGAAGAGGTTGGCTAAAATCGCCTGGAGGCAGACCCATGCCGTCAAGGCCACTTTGCCGAGGCGCAGCGCCACCATCCCAAACCCGAGCACGACAAAAACGTGGGAGAAGAAGAGGATTTCATTCATAAATGGCCCTCTCGAGTTGTTGATCGAAATAGGGAAGAAGGTCCGCGCCGTTCTTTTCAAGCCACCCTCTGAGCTCTAAGGTCGCAAAATAAACCTCTTTTTTATAGGCCATGGGGCTTGCCATCGCAGGATCGGGAATAAAAGAGCCCAGGTCGATCTCGATGGCGCGGTTGCCGATATACCCTAAGTTGCGGTTGATGAAGTCCCTGTCGAAAAAGCCTTTTTTGCATCGGCTGATGACCAGGTTGAACAACGAGTCGATGCTCTCTTGGGCCTCTCTGACCTTCCCTTCGGAGATCAATTGTCGAAAATGCTCTTCCAGAGGAGTAGCTCTATGTTGTAAAATAAATTTTGATGAGTCCGCCGGCACTTTGTAGGCAATCCCATTCCGGTCGACCAAAGTCAGGTTGCTATTGAAACAATCGGTCGGATTGAGGTGCAAATAAAAGACCCCCGTTTCTTCTTGGAGCTTATCGTACGCCTGCTTGCAGCTGGAAAACGTCCTATTGAGTCTAAATTCCCTGATCCCAAGAAAGCGTTGCCGGTATTGGTCAAACGGAGCTTTCCACCGCTGTTGAGTGAGCGGGTGGTTGGAGAGAGTCCCTGCATAAGAACTATGGTCTTCGGAAAAAAGTCCTCTGTGATAGTAGATCGGCCTTGCAAAGCTTAACTTAAAAAATTTAATCACCGTTTTTCCATCTTCGCTCATAAAAGCAAAGCATTCGCTTCCCGAGCCGATCAGGTGGAAAGGTTGCTTGAGGATCGCCTTGATCTCTTGCATGTTGTCATCGGGAAGGGGAGAGGTTTCCCAGCGAGGGTTGTAGGGGAGGTCGGAAGCGATGATTTTTTGCAGGCAGAAGCCTTTGGTCTGCAGGTCGATCAGCTGCTCCAATCCGAGGTAGCTTCCCACGCAGGCCAAGATAAGTCCAATTTTTTTTAGAACCCGAGTCAACATGGGGGCTATGATACCCTAACATTTGACTAAAATCGATCATTTTTTTCATAGAGCCTTGCCTCTTATGCGAGAAAGACGAAATTGTCCAAAACTATTTTTTTTCAATCGATTGTGTTGCTTCTTCGAGGAAGGGAGTGAGCTCAGGGCAGTGCTGGTCGAGCCAATGGCCAAGGCTGGCCGTTGCTTTGAGGATCTCTCGGTTGCAGACCTCAGGGTCGGCCATCCGGGGGTCTTTGCTGAAAGGGCCGATATCGATCTGGACCGGCTTGTCCTCGATGAAGCCATAATTGGTCCTGATGAGAGGATCATTGTCGGCGATCCCTTTTTGGTACTTGAGGGCAAACAGCTCGATCAACGAAGAGATCGCCTCTTTGGCCTCAGAGATTTTTCCCTCTTTGATATAGCTGAGGAGGGTGGGGTAGACCATCTGCGCTCGTTTTTGGACGATGAAGCCATAGTTGTTGGGATCGATCCGGTGCTCGATGTGCAGGGGATCGACGATGATCAGTTGGTTGGGCAGATCTGTCGTTTGGTTCAAATGGGAAAAGACCAGGCCGGTGGTTTCGTGGAGTTCTTCGTGGGCGATCCGGTAGCTTGAAAAGGTGCGGAGCAGTTTGGAGTGAAAATAGGCATGCTTTTCTTGAGCCCAGCTGCCGATGACAGGAAAATGGCTGAGCAGGCCGTACCAGGCAATAAGCCGTTGATAGCGGTTATTAAAGAGCTTGATCACGTAGTTCCCATCTTCCGAAGCGAAGACGAAACTCTGCAGACCGCGGCTTAAGTAATGGTAGCGCTGGGCCAGAAGATCGCAAGGAGGGGACTCATGCGCGATCCACGCTTTCTCTTCGCAGAGATTGTTGTGGATTTTAGACAGGCGGAAGCCGTGAGTCTGATGGTGGGTAAAGCGGGCTGTGCCGATGAGGGCAGCAGTGATCACGAGCAAAAGGGCGAGCCGTTTAACATGCCTCATGAACGTCCTCTTGTTGTTGCGCAATCTCTTCTTCAAGCAGAGGAAGAAGAAGGGGGTGGTTCTCTTCCAGCCAGTGTTTAAACCGCTCTGTAATGGCCATGAGGTCGTTGAGATAGACTTCGGGGGCGGTCCGCAAGGGATCAAGTTTAAAGCGGCCGACATCGATAAAGATGGCTTGAGCTCCGATAAGGCCCACGTTGCAGTGGATCCGGGGGTCTTCATCAAAGATCCCTTGTTTGCAGCGGGAAACGATCAGTTCCACGATCGCATGGAGCGCCCGGCGGGCTTCTTCGATCTTGCCCTCTTCCATCATCTTATCGATCGATGGATAGACGAGGTCTGCTTTTTTCTGCAGGATGAATTCTGTCCGGTCGAGATCGATCCGGTGGGCGATGTGGAGTTTGTCGGAGATTGTTAAACTGCGGCCGATCGTCGAGGTCTTGTTCAAGTGGATGCAGATAAGTCCCGTTTGTTCCTTGAGCTGTTCATAGGCGAGCTTATAGCTGGCAAAATCGCGCCGATGCTTATTGAGAAAGCGGGAGTAGGCCTTCCGCTGCTTTGAAGCGAGTGGTTCGGGAAGGGGAAGAGAGAGGAGCCATAATTGAGGTTTGCGCAGTTTATGCTTGAAGAACTTGAGCACATACCGCCCATCTTCCGACTCGAAGGCAAAGCATTGTCCTCCCGAGCCCAAATAGCTGTATTGTTGATCGATCGCCTTTTCAAACTCGGCTTGGTCAGCTTCGCTTAAAGGGAGAGTCTCCCAAGAGGGATCGTTAGGAAATGCCGATTGAAGTCGGACAAGAGAGAACTCATCCGTTTGCTTTGCGCAGAAATCGGGGAGGAATTTGATAATCGCTGCGGCAATGATGAGGAAGGCTGCAGTTTTCAGGAGAGGTTTCATAAGGTTTGCACAGCCTTTGCGACCGCCTCATCGCAGTAGAGTGCCAGATCGGGCTGCTGGGTCTGGAGCCATTCTTTGAAGGGAGTTGTGATGCGCAGTAGTTCCGCGCGGCACATCTGAGGCGTTCTCATCGTGTCGTTGCCGATAAACCTGCCGACATCGATCTTGATCACCTTGTTGTCGAGAAGGCCGCAGTTGGTCCGGATATTCGGGTCCCAGTCCTCGTACCCTTTTTGGCAGCGGATCACAATGAGATCGACCACCTGGTCGATGATCCGCTTGGCCTGATCGATCTGAGCCGTTTCCACCAGCTGGGAGATCGTCGGATAGATCATTTTGGCCCGCTTTTGGAGGATGAAATTGAATTGATCGAGCGGAAGCTGATGTTCGATTTTAAGTAGGTCGATCAGCGTCACATTCCGCTTCAGGTCCTCTGTCGGGTTGAGATGGACGTACATCACTTCGGTGATCTCTTGAAGGTCGTCAAAAGCTGTTTTATAGCTGAAAAAGTCCCGTTGCAGTTTGTCTTGCCGCTTCCAGCGCTTCTTTTCCTTGTAGCGGTCAAACACATAGGGGATGGGGATGAAGTGGTGCCAGAGGGGGATCGTATAGACCCGCTGCTTAAAAAATTTGAGGACGTACTTGCCATCTTCGCTGAAAAACGCATAGCATTGGCCGCCTCGTCCAAAGTAGCGGTATTTTTGTGATAAGGCAGTATCCACCTCTTGTTGTTCTTGTGTAGAAAGGGGATGCGTTTGCCATTGAGGATCAAAAGGACGGCTTGATGCGATCGCCCCGATCGTGAAGGTGTCGGTCCTTTTTTCACAGAAACGGGAGCTCGCCAGGTAAAGCCCGCAGGCGGCGCCTAAAGTCAGCAGTGAGCGGAATAGGCGTTTGAACTTATAACCGGTCATATTCAGAGGGTGGGGGGATGTGTTCGATGGTGGTTTGCAGATGGCTCGCCAGGTCGGGATAGTGGGCCCTTAGCCATTGGCTTAAGTTGTCGGTGATCCGGATGATCTCATCTCGGTCAATTCGGTCGGAGACGGGCTCGCCTTCTATCCTGAACCTGCCGACATCGATTTGCAAAGGCTCTTGGCCGATGAAACCGAAATTGGTGTTGAGGTCGGGGTCCTTGTCGCGGATCCCCTTTTTACAGCGCAGGCAGAGCAGATCAACTAATCGGGTGATCGCTGTCCGGGCGCTTTCGAGCCCCTCTTTTTCGACCATGTTCGCAAGCGCCGGGTAGACGAGCTCAGCCCGCTTTTGGACTAAAAATTCCATCCGGTCAAGCTGGACCTGGTGCTTCACGCCGATCTTATCATAGAGGGTTAATGTCCGTTGCAGGGAATCGGTCTTGTTGAGGTGCAAGTACAGAAGGCCCGTTTCTTGTTTCATCTGGTCGTAGGCGATCTTGTAGCTGGCAAAATCTTTTTCCAGCTCTTTTTTCTTTTGGGCGATCTTGTTCATCCGGTAGGACTGCAAGATCCATGGCCATTGGATGTGGGTGACCCAGAAGGGCGGCTGCAGATGGTAGATCCGGAAGAACTTGATCACATACTGCCCATCTTCGGAGAGGAAAACGTAGGACTGGGCCCCTTTGGCCAAGTAGCGGTAGGGCTGGCCAAAAACCGAGGAGAGCTCCGTTTCCTCATGGGGACCTAGAGGAAGGACCTCCCATTCTGCATGATAGCCGAGGTCCGAGGAGATCTTATAGAGGGAAAAACCATCGGTCTGTTTGTGGCAGAACCGCTGGAGAAGGATTAAACTCGCAGCAAAGGCAGTCCAAAGCGCGATCCGGTACAGTTTATTTTTTTTAAGCATGGCTCATCCGCAAAATGAACCATGATACTATTCAAGAATCCGTTCCGTGTCAATTCTGAGATCACTGAATTGGGTAAAATTTAGAAATCACATCAATAAAACGGATGATGTTCACTGTCGCAATCCGCATGCCCATCAAGGAATTTTTCAAATTTTCTATTTGTTCTGGGGTTTGAGTGTTGCTTGAGCTTGTTGATGACCTAGCGCGCGACAAGACTTCTAAGGCAGATTCCATATACTCCCTGCTTCGCCCGTCATACGCGGGGCAGTAATCAAAGCTGTTGCGAAAATCCTTGTATTTTTTTGGTTTCTTAATTTGAGATTCAAGGGCTTTCCAAAAACTTTTGGCTTCTTTGCTTGTAAGAAAACTTTCGTTTTGCCGCTTGGCCACTTCGTATACGAAAAGATAGATCTCGCCGAGGTCATTTAGCGATAAGCTATTGAGTTTATCCTGCATGATTCTGGTGACAGTTCGTACGAAAGGCGCTCGGTCGGCAAACCGGTTCCCTTTACGATGAGATGGGCCGGACAATGCAAATCTGTTGTCAATCCGTTCTTGCAGTTCTTTAGGGAGGTTGTCAAAGGCTAGCTGGAGGTCGGCCTCCTCACTGCCTAAGTCAAGGAGCTGTTGAAACAGCGCGCCGAGCGGTGTGCGGCAAGGGTAGCTTAAGCAATCAAGGTACCCCCTGTTTGTGCGATAACATCCATTCTTGAAATGACTCCCGTTATATTGGAAAACGTGGGTTGTTTGAGCCGAGAACTGCTGCATTTCATCCGGTTCGTTAAGGGAAATCGTATAATCGCCGATCAATATCCATCGATTGGAGGAAAGGTCATGATCTTTCAGTCGCGGGATGAGGTTAGCGACGCTGCGAGGAAGTCTTGTCAAATGATTATAACGAGCGTAAAGGTACTTAAGGTTGGTCAGGTTGCCTATTGTGTGAGGAAGGCTTTTCAGGCGGTTGCGCGAAATGTTGAGCCTTTTAAGCTGGATCAGATTCCCAATTTCAAGTGGAAGGCTTGTTAAATCGTAGTTATAATTCAAATTAAGGGCTGTTAAGTGGGAAAGAGCGCAGAGTTCGCGAGGAAAACCTGAAAAAGGCGCGCTCCCTAGAGAAAGGGTCAATGGAAGAGATCTTGTTTGAGGACGGGATGGGTTGTGTACGCCAAGTTCAATGGCAAAGTGAGTCAGGGAGGCCATTTTTGCTAAATGCACAGGATCTCTTAGCCAGTCGCGAATGACTTGAGTCCTGGCGTTGTGCTCAGGAAGTTCAGACTCTTGAAAGAGATTCTTTTTTAGAAGCTTTTTTCTCAAAACGCTCCATGCGAGCCTCAGAGAAATATCCACCCTGTCTTGCAGCTGGTCGTAGAATTCAGCTTGGAACCCAAAAACGATGGGCTTTTCGTCGATCTCCAATGGACAAGCGCTATCGATAAAATGTTGGGCTAAGCGGGAAAATTGAGGTAAATAAGAAGGAGCGAGGGGAGCAGGAACAACCTCGCGATCAGCAATAGAACTTTCACCGGCAGCATTTTCCGACTCGCAATCAGAAACAGGACCTTCGCCGGCAGCATTTTCTGCTTCGAAACTAGAAATAGAACTTCCGCCGGCATCTGCTGCCTCAGAAATCTCTTGAATCGTCGCTTGAAGCTGAGGCTTTTTCACAACTGTTTGCAACTGTCTCCAAAAGATATCGCGCAGGAACGACGTTTCTATGATCCCATACCACCTCCGAGAGACTTGCCTCAGGTTCTGAAGCATGGTCGTTTCTTGGCCTTTTTTATCGATGACATAGGAGAAAATAATGAAAAGTACATCGTCTGATAAGGCATCGATTGCAGCAGGGGTATCAAAAGCCGTCTCTCGTCTTGCAACCGCGGATATTGAAGGTTCTTCTAGTTTTCCCTTGCTATCTTCAGAAGGGGGGATGGGGTGGAGTTCTTCTACTATAGGAACACTGCTAGAACAGCTCGCCGAGGGAAAAGAGCTGTTAAATGATGTTATACTGCTCATGTTAAATCCTTATTGTTAAATTTTTAAATTAAAATGAAGTGTTTTAATATCAAATGATATTATATGTAAAAACAGGTTTTTATTGAAGCTGTAAAAATATTTATTAACTGTTTTAAAGTTTTAAGTTAATTTTAGTATAATTAAGAAGAGGTGTTCGGCTTTCTCTGAATCAGAAAAGGCGTACAAGGGCTGTCTAAGATTAGGATTAGGGGATATTATTATAAACTTCTTAGTATGAGTAGTTTATAGTTAATTCTAGCTTCAGGAAAGCATTTCTAAAAAGGCTGTGGGTTGGGGGGGCAGGATATGATTAAATCGTTGTTTGGTTAAAAAATGTTTTATGTATTTAATGTGCGACATATTTTGTTTTTTGAAATTATTCTATTTGTGCTTGTTGTGCTTGTTGTGATTATAGTTGAATGTTATAATTTGCGTTAAAAAATGGTGTTTTAATTTATGAAAACGAATGGGATTTTTTCAAATCAAGGTGGTTGTAATCCATCAGATTCTTCTTCTGTTGATCAAACAGGTCAAGACCCTGTTTCCTCTGAGTTTGATTTTGACTTAAATTTAATGGAAGATGATCCATTCATACCCTCACGCCAATCCAGCCCTCAAGAATTGTTGAGTTCAGGCGCTAGTCCCCAACCTTCCCAGTTCATTCCATCCGGATATCTTTCTCTAGCGGAAGACGATCCATTCATAACCGAATTAACGTTTTGTAAAAGCCCCACTATATTTCTAGACGAATCTTTTCCTCCTTTGTCCGATTTGCCATGTGAAGGCAGCGATGAACCCATGGTTGATCAGGGTCCCCAGGAAGATCGTCGGGATGAGCCTATGCCGGGTGCCCTTCTTGAGGATAGTCATCTTCCAAATGATGAGCCTATGCCGGATGTCATGATTGAGCGTGTTGATTATCCAAATGAAAGCCAGGCGAGACCGTTAAGTCGATCTCAAGCTCCCTGCATCGGCGATTCTTTTAATCCTGTTGCGTATGGAGAGTTTTGTCGTAAAAAATTTGCAGCCATGGGGGTTGAGGACATTTATCGCAGACAGCTAAAGATCCTTTGTTGTAAAGGGGCGAATTCTACCATGAGCAGTCTTGTTCGAAATTACTTCTCAAAAAGTGGCCCAGTTGTGGTCGGAACCCTCACCTTGGGTGGTTCTTATCGAGGCGCAGATGAGATTTCTTCAAATCTCCTCAATTCATGGGTCGGGACGAATTATTACAATGGTAACAGCTTCGCAGCCACCTATATTATTTCGCTATTGGAATTTGGAATTGAAAAAGGCTTTATATTTCAAGGCGAAGAAAGACTTTTCCAACAGGCTCGGGCTAAGGAAGGGGCTGATAAAGAGTATTTCAATTTGCTTTTGGAGTGTGTCGATAGGTCTCAATTGGACTTGTCAACCCCTATGCTCTTTGGAATCTATTCAGAGAAGAAAGGGCTTGCAAGGAGCGACTTTGAATTAGAGGGGATCATCTCTTTGCCCTTGAAATTCGTCCTAAAGGAGGTCTACCACAGAGAGTTGCCTTATAGCGAACCGTGCTCAAAGTTCAATACATCTGAGAGGGATAGCTACCAGTTGCATTTTATGCCGGCCCAGCGCCAAAAGTCGCCGGCCAAGCCAACAGTAGAGTTTCTTTTTTCTAGCAAGACTTTTGTCACGGCAACCCTGACTTATGACAAAAATGGAACCACGTGGACTCATCATGATATTCAGTCTTCCGGAACAGAGCCCCTTATACAAACGCAAGATGGAACGCCTTCGCCAACGGGTGAGCCTCTTCTGAATTCAACTCAGGTTAGTGTCCAGCCTCAAGAATTGTTGCGATTGGGTGCTAGCGCATCGGCAAGCTCCTCCAGCACATCTCAAACGCTTTTAGACGTCGATGCCTTAAGCCCTTTTGAGTTTCAGGCTTATTGTGTTAGAAAATTTCAAGAAATGGGGATCGATTATCTTTCGCCTGCCAAGCAGAACATTCTGTCTTGTGAAGGGTTTGATGATTTAATTCCCCATCTTAATTATACGATCTTCTCAGGAAATGGGCGCCTTTGGGCCGGGACTCTCTCTTGCGACTTTTCTTACACTGCAGAAGACACGATTGCCTTAAATCTTATCCATTCATGGTTTGGGAAGAGCAATGCTAGCGGAGATTACAATATTCGTTCTTCTCAAAACTATTTTGCGGCTAGCTATATCATATCGCTATTGGAATTTGGAATTAAAAAAGGGTTCTTTAATAAAGAAGGGGCGAGGGGTTCTGCTGCGGAAGATTACTTCAATTTCCTTTTTCAGTATGTCAAAAAGTTTAAGTTGGATTTGTCAACCCCTTTTCTTTTTGGAATATATTCAGAGAATACGGATGCGCAGGACGGCGCTCAATTGGAGAAGATCATTTCTGTGCCATTGCAGTATGTTCTTTGCAAGGTCTACCATAGGTTTTCTCCCTTTAGCGAGCCTTGCTTAGGGTTCAATACAGTTCCAGGGATTAGACACCAGTTTTACGTGATGTCGGTTTCACTCAAAGAGCGTCGTTTTTCCTGTAAGACGACCACTTTAGCAAGCTATCTCCATAGAAAAGATAGCAACAGAGAGGGCATGTCGTGGCATACTGGCATTGCTCCTGTCGTCATTCCCGTTCCTACGCCGCGGGTGTCCGGTGAGGTTACGGTGGATAGGTTTCTAGAGCAATGGGATGAAAAATTTAAAGCAATGGGCATTGATTGCTTGCCGCCCTCTCAACAAAACATCCTTTCTTATCAAAGGCTTGCTTCTCTCATTCCTATGGATCTGTTAAAGGGGTACAGAAATAATCGGCCTGTAATAGGAACGTTCCCTTTGGACCGTCATTATTATCAAGAAGAAACGGAGGATTGCTCAAGGGTGATCAGTACGTGGTTTAAGAGAAATGCGTACTTGCCGGGTAGCTACATCATATCCTTATTGGAATTTGGCTGGAAAATGGGTTTTTTATCGCAAAAAACCTATAGCGGTTCTCAAGAGTCAGCAATTGATGAAGGTAGATCTGCTTTCAAAGATTATTACTTCTTTGAACTGAACCGTTGCGTCAAGATGTCAAATTTTGATTCGTTTACCCGTATTCCTTTTGGGATATATGTAGAGAACAATCTGTCGACGCAGAACTCTCGATTTTCTAAAGATACCCCGCAATTCTCTTTAATCGGAGTCGGTGTCTTTCCATTGAAATTGATTTTAAAGCTCTACAATGCAGAGCAAGCTGCAGATCGAGCTGATTTTATCGTGATGAGTGTCGATATTATTTCGGTTTCGCCTATCATGGAGGCAGCCTCATCTCGTACGATTTATACCTGTAAGAGGCTCGATACTCTCACCTATCGTGTTGATCGGGATGGCCATTGTTCCTCGGCATCGGCATTTGTGCAAGGTCCCTTGATGACAAGGCATAGAGAAGAGCAAGGTGAAATGCCTGTGGCAAACGGCCCTTTGGAAATACTTCCTTCTTTAGCTCCGCCAACACCGGTTCCAGAAAGTTTAGCTTTAGCTCCGCCAACACAGGTCCCGCCAGCCTTAGTTCCGCAAACATCAGTCCTGCCGAGGATCGACCAGGCGGCCGCTCAGCGCGTCCACAAACAGTTTCGAGCTCTCAGCCGCAAACTTGAGACCTATTATGGCTCGACCATCCCCGATGAATTTCGGGCTGTTTTACAACACAATAGAGGCAAGTGGGGGATCGACTTTTCTAGCGCGGATCATCTTGATCTACCTCGGGACGCATTCCTCAAACCTTTCCAAGAGTTCCTCCTGAGCCCACATTCTTCTCAAGACAAGAAAGCGGCCTTGGAAGCTGTGGAAAAAATGTTCCGCTTTTTTAGGTTTACGGCCTCTCCTCTTGAATCGGGAGAGACAGAAGCCGATGCAATCAGCCCCCTAGCCCAATATGAAAGGGAAGGGGAGGTTGATCCCTCTTTGGTCGGCAAATGCATCGAGGAGTTATTAAGGAAAGCTGCCCCCGTTGATGAGTTAGAAGAGGCCAGCAGCCCTTTGTCTGAAATTGCCGCTAAGGAAGTCAAACAAAGTTTCCTGACGTTAAAGTTGGCCGAATTGCGCGTGGTAGCTAATCATTTCGTACAAACGAACCAAGACTTCAATCCTGTTCCCGCACAACAGATCCCGTGCTTTCTTCTCACACAAGATGCCAATCGGATCGGAATTCAAATCATGGCAGCCCATTTTGATAGCCAGGAGTGCTTGACCCACTTTAGTGAAGATAGCGAGCAGATAGCAACGAGCTTCCTTACTGAGGTTTTAGGGGAGGAGTTTATTATTAATGAAAATGAGTCGCGAGGCAAATATGCAACATTGACTTTACCTCAATTGGCCGGCCTTCAAGCCGCTTTAAGCAATCCTCATGCGCGCTCCCGCCTGCCAAAAGCCCTGATGCTTGAACGATTGGACCCCGTTGCTGCAATTGAAGAAGCTCTGACGACTTCCTCTGTTCCAACACGGGATCGGAGTCGAACAGACCGAGATTTGGAACGTGGAGGGCAAAAACGCCGCGTCGATTCAGAGGTCTTAAGACCACCTCATAAAAAACGCCGGATTGAAAATGAGAGATCGGGAGGTTCGGAACTCAGAGGGAATGAGAAGCGCAGAGACATGGCTTGGGAAAATGAATACACCGAGCTCGAAGAAGTTGAAGAGGTAGCGCAAGCAAAGAGTGTGAGCCGATCAAAGAATCCCACAGGGATTTTGCCGATCGTTTATGCGCAGGGGAATCCACTCGCTTCTCTAAGTTCTGAAGGAAAGCTCACTGTTCATAACTTTTGGAATGAGCTCAATCGGCAATCGATCTCAGCAATCGAATCGAAAGTCCAAAAACAAGTCATTAAGGAGACGGTGCTCGAAGAACTGTCCCCTCTTGACTATCCGATTTTTGATGCGCTCAGCAAGTTGCCGCCTTCGACCCCCTACCATCCGTGGTGCCGCATTTTAAAGCCCTACCAAGTCAAGGCTGTTGCCGAACTGCTCCGTTTTTGCTCAGCCTCTCTGTCAGAACTCCTTTCTCTCGAAATGGGCTTAGGCAAGACGTTTATCTTCGGTGAATTTATCGCCCAAAGGATTTCGAAAAGCGCAGCCCCTCAGCTCCATATCGTCGCGGTCCCTCTTAGCCTGCGCGAGCAAACGCAAAGGGAATTGACGAAATTTCTCTTAGAGGCGAGTGTCACCGGATGGCAAATGATAGGCCAGTGTCCGCAGAACACAGGCTCTTATATCCTTCTAGCCGATACGGTCAATGAATTGGGCGATGATTTGGGCAATTTTACGCGGTTTTTACGGATTTTGACGTATTTTCCTCATGCTAAAAAAGTGCTCAAACACCATCAGTATGCCAAGCTGAGCTCGGCAGACCATTTAGAAAGAACACGAGCTGCCTTATTTGCCCATCACGATCATATCGTTCAGTTATGCCAACATGATCCTCGGATGCAGCAAGAATGGGATGCCAAGATCAGATCTTTTTGCCTAGACTTTTCTTATCCTGAATTTGAGTCCTTCAATGCTCTCATCGATCATCTTGTCAGGCCAAACCAATCGGAAGATGAGAGATTTGCCAGCTACCGGCTGGCAGGGACCATTTTGGATTGTTCTCCGGAGCGGACCAACCTGTTGTACAACGATCCCAATCTATCGGATGAGGCGATTAAAAATATCCGGAACCTTGGATTCATTTCACATCCGGAAAGGTCTCCTGTTTTCATCGCTGAAACATCTCGGGAGATTAGAAATGCAATTGGTCAATCCCTGCAGGCCCCTCAGATCCTTGTCACAGCGCACCAACATCTCTACCCTCAACTAGACACTCTTAAAACATTGCCGATCGGATCATTAGTGATCGACGAGGCCAGCAAAATTCACAGCCCCGAAAGCGTCATTGCCAACAGAGTGCAAGATGTCGTCACAGAATTGAAGCTGCATGCGACACCGCAGAAAGAGAATGCTGTTCTTCTTGTGACAGGAACTCCTTTTGAAAATAGCATTGAGGAATTATGGAAACTGTTTCAACTGAACAATGGCCAAGCCGCATTTCCCGATAAGACCTTAGCTTCTCTTAACACCGCTCTTTTGACAGAAACGATTAAACAATTGACAAATCCTGAGAAAATTGGCAACGGAGAGGCCCAAGAATCCCTTGAAAGCTTGCTCATCAAATCGTTTGCCCATTTTATGCAGCTCCATCAACTTTCCGAGCAGCTTGTCTATCGGCTTAAGCGCAGCGATGATGAAGTGATTGCCAATTGGAATGGCCGTTTTCCTACAGTCAACTATCAGAAGATCGCGTATCGTCTTTCTGAGGAGGCGCTAGAAGAATTAAAAGCTGACGAACCGGAGGCAAGAAGGCGGGGGATTTTTTGGGCCTTTAAGCGAGCCGAAAGATTTGTTATCCATCCTAGCTTAAAAAACACCACTCTAGACGAGCAGCAAAAAAAGAAGTTCCCTTTTCTTGATATCTTGAGGAAAAAATCGCGCGCCTCGCGCGAGGAGAAGATCGCTTGGACCAAACAATCAGCCTATCTCCAAGCGGTCCTGACCCACAGCGCTTTTCAAACGGCTTTGGCAAATAAGGAAAAAATTGTCGTTGTTGTCAACACGCATGCGCAATCTAAAACGTATAAAAAAGCGATAAAGCTCCTCTTTGCCGATTCGGGAGTGAACGTGTTCGAGTATCATGGAGATCAAAGCTCTGCAGAAAGAGATGGGATCCTTAACAAGTTTACCGATCCTTCAACGTGCACCCCTCAAGTTCTGTTACTCATGCTGAAAGTCGGCGGCGTAGGGCTCAATCTCCCGCAGGCCAAATGGCTCTTTTTAGCAACTATTGCTTGGAATCGCGCCACAGAGGATCAGGTGATCGCACGGCTCGTTCGAGCGAACCAAACAGGCTCTAAGAACATTTTCAGTGTCGTGTTTCCCGATCTCTATGAATTTAACCACCCCAAGATGATCCAAAAGGTCAAGAGCAAGTATGAGGCCTTCCTTTGGCAAGGGGACCGGTCGCCCGGAGATTCTCTTGATTTATGGCTGGACGTTCTCAAAGCGGAAACGTTTCGTGCCTATCTGAATCAGCTCAAGTCAAAAGAGTTGGCAAAAGAGGCAAATCTAACCGTCGAATCCGTTCTTGATGCTTGGAAGCAAACTCTTTCCGAAGAGGATCTCCGTACTGCAATAGAGAAGGCCACGCCGGTCGTTAAATCTTCTAAAAGGCCTACTTCTTCTAGAGCCTCTTCCAATCCGCAAGCAATGATGGGCTCCCTATCAGACCCGGTCCAGATCAGCTCCGTCATAAGGCCCTTGCCGCTTCCTCTCCCAGCAAGCCAAGGCGCAGCTTCAGCTCAGAACAGGCCTTTAAGGCCTGTGCCGCTTCCGCTTTCAACAAGCCAAGGCTCTTCTTCTAGTTCATCGGCGAGGCAGACCTCTTCTCAGGTCGTTCCTTTGACAAATCCGGCCCAGAAAAAGCCCATAAAACCTATGCCTTTGCCGCTTCCGCTCCCAACAAGCCAAAGCTCTTCTTCTAGCTCATCTGTTGATCGTTCTCAAAGGATTGTAATGAGCGATTATCTCGTCATTCCTTTGCCCTATACCAAGGAAGATGCCATTTGCGTTGCTAACTATATTGGGCAAAACAAGGACACAAGCGAACAAATTCAACGCATAGCTCAACTCATTAGAGAAAATGAACGTGCCGGCATCCGGCAGCAGTTACGGAGCGTGATTTCTACAGAGGGGACTCCTGCATCGGAGATCATCAAGATTTTGGAAGGTTTTAAAGAAAGAGCCGGAAAAATGTCTGAAGAGCTATTAGGAAATGTGCAAATCTATCAGTTGACTCCGCACGACAACCAGATGGCCTTCCTGATTGAAAACATCAATCCACAAATGGAGCCTCAAGTCAAGCTGCGCTTAGCCTCCGACGGCCTGCGCTATGACATTTTACTTAAAAAACGGTGAAGGACCGGATAAATAAAAGATTTTATTTTTTGTGGTAAGCCCTCCCCAAATAGATACCCGTTCTTTTAGGGCAGGGTTTACGCTTTCGACACTTTCTCATTTTTCAATTTAAATCTTTATTATTGAAAATATTTCCATAACATATCATTTCATGTAATGAACAATTTTTATTTATATTTTTTAAATCACAAAGCATTTAATTTTGTTTTTTTAATCTGTTTTCGATGTTTATGTGTTGAGTGATTAAGTGAATGTTGTTACAATTTTTTAATAAAAAATGGGTGATTTATGAAGACAAACGGAATTTCTTTAAATCAACGTGGTTATAATCCGCCAGGGTCTTCTGGTCAAACAGATCAAAATCCTACCCATTCTTTAGGCGATTTTGACTCGGTGGAAGACGATCCATTTGTCAGTCCGGAGAGCTTGAGGGTCCAATCCTCGCAGTTCATTCCAGGCACATATCCCTCTCCTCTTAATTTAGATAATTGGGATGCAGACGATCCATTCATGCGTCTGGAAAGCTTTAGCGGTCAACCTTCGCAGTTAAATCCGGCCGGATATCCCTCTTTTTTGCTTGATGAGTATTCACATGAATATCCTTCTGCTTCATTTGATTCCCAGATGGAATGCGATGATGATGATGGGCCTATCTCCGATCATGATTGCCAAGAAGATAGCGGCGATGCATCCATGCCCAATGCTAGTCTTGAAGATATTCATCTCTCAAATGAAACTCAAGTCAGTTCGCTTAACTCGCCAGAGGTCTCTTCTGCCGATTCTCTCGATCTTTTTTCAGGAACTGCGGATAATGATGGGTTTCGAACCTATTGGAATGAACAATTTCAAAAAATGGGAGTTGATTACCTTTCGCCTAGTGAACTGAACATCCTTGGCTCTACAGCGTTCAATTCTATCATGAACTGTTTTATTGGGAATGCGTTCAGCGCAGGAGATGGCCGGGTCATGGTCGGGACCCTCTTTTCTGGTCGCGATTATGCTGCTTTTGATTATAAAGGAGAAGATGAGGTTTCCTCAAGGCTCATCGATGCATGGTTCAGAAATAACAATGCCGAGGGCGATGGCGATCCTAACTCTTCTGCTATTTTTTCTAACAACTTCTTCTTAAGCAGCTGCATGATATCCCTATTGGAATTTGGATTTAAAAATAATTTTTTTAATGAGGATAATTTTTCATCTTATCTTATGGATCAGGCTACGCAGATCACTGCGCGGGCTAGAAGAAAACCATGGACTAGAGAGAAAGCGGAGCGGGAGTACCAGGCCATTCAAGGGCGATGGAGGCGGCAGAAAAAAGAGGATGAGCTAGAACGTCATAGTTTCCTCAGGGTGCTTTCGCATTTTGTCACTATGTCCAAGTTGGATTTGTCAACCCCTATTCTCCTTGGGGTATATCGAGAGAATGAGCTCTCGAAGGATAATCCTCGATTAGAGGGGATCGTGTCTTTTCCATTGGGGTTTGTTCTACGGATCTACAACAAGACGCGCTATTATCCTCTGATGGACTATCCAAATCTGAATACAAATGGGGATGAATACGAGGCTCATTTCATGTCGGTTTCAATTCAAAATGATGAGCGCTCGATTTTTCCCTATTTTTCCTGTAAGGTTTCTAGCTATATAACCAGTGATTATAACAGGAACAGTTTGGGAAGGCAGTGGATGTTTTCCCCTGTTCCTTTTGACCAAAATCCCTCTAATATTATAGTTTCTGTACAAGAGCAAAATAATCAACTCCTTGATAAAGAGAAATTTATCGAAATGGTTTGCTCTTTAGCTCCGCAAAGACCCGTCCTGCCCAGTTCAGATTCAGTTACGAAAGCATCGGTACCGCCGAGGATCAACCAGGCGGCCTCCCAGCTTGTCCATAAAAAGTTTAAAACGCTCAGCCGCAAACTGGAGACCTATTACGGCTGGGTTATCCCTGATGAATTTCGGGCAGTTTTAGTACGCAATAGAGGCAAGTGGGGGATCGACTTTTCTAGCGCCGATCATCCTGAACTACCCCGAGACACATTCCTCAAACCTTTTCAAGAGTTCCTCATGAGTCCAAGTTCTTCTGAGGACAAGAAAGCGGCTTTGGAAGCTGTGCGAAAAATGTTCCGCTTTTTCAGGTTTACGGCCTCTCTTCCCGAATCGGGAGAGACGGAAGCTGATGCAATCAGCCCCCTTGTACAATATGAAAACGCGGCAGAAGTTGATCCCTCTTTAGTCAGCAAATGCATTGAGGAATTGTTAAGGAAAGCTACCCCTGTTGATGAGTTAGAAGAGGTAGGCAGTCCTTTGTCTGAATTTGCCGCTAACGAGGTCAAACAAAGCTTTCTGACGTTAAAGTTGGCCGAACTGCGCGTCGTAGCCAATCACTTGGTACAAACGAATGAAGAATTTATCCCTGTTCCAGCAAAACAGATCCCGTGCTTTCTTCTCACACAAGATGCCAATCGGGTCAGAATTCAAATCATGTCAGCCCACTTTGATAACCAGGAGTGCTTGACCCACTTTAGCGAAGATAGCGAGCAGATGGCATCGAGCTTGCTGACTGGGGTTTTAGGGGAGGAGTTGATCATTCATGAAAATGAGTCCAAAGGCAAATATGCAACATTGACTTTACCTCAATTGGCCAGCCTTCAAGCTGCCTCGTATGATCCCCATACGCGCTCCCGCCTGCCACCGGTTCTGATGCTAGAACGATTGGATCCTGTTGCTCCTGTTGAAGAATCTCTGTTGGCCCCCTCCGATTCCATACGGGATCGGGATCGGCGAGGCCGAGGTGTGGAACGTGGAGGGCAAAAACGCCGCATCGATTCAGATGTCTTGAGAGCGCCTCATAAAAAACGCCGGATGACAGAGGGAGAGTCGGCAGATTCAGAACTCAGAGGAAATGAGCAGCGCAAAGACTTGGCTTTTGAACATGAATACGCCGAGCTAGAAGAGCTTGAAGAGGTAACAGAAGTCAAGCAAGTGCCCGGATCAAAGAATCCCACAGGGATTTTGCCTCTTATTCATGCGCAGGGGAATCAACTCGGCTCGACAAGTTCTTCGGAAAAACTCACTGTGCATAACTTTTGGAAGATGCTCAATCGACAATCGACCTCAGCAATCGAATCGAAAGTCAGAAAAGAAGTGATCAAGGAAACGGTGCTCCAAGAGCTTGCCCCTCTTGACTATCCGATTTTTGATGCGATCAGCAAGTTGCCGCCTCCGACCTCATATCACCCCTGGTGCCGCATTTTAAAGCCTTACCAAGTCAAGGCTGTTGCCGAACTGCTCCGTTTTCGCTCAGCCGGTCTGTCAAAACTCCTTTCCCTCGAAATGGGCTTAGGCAAGACGTTCATCTTTGGCGAATACATTGCCCAAAGCATCTCGAAAAGTGCCACCCCTCAGCTCCATATCGTCGCAGTCCCTCTTAGTTTGCTTGAGCAAACGCAAAGGGAGTTGACGAGATTTCTTTTAGAGGCGAGTGTCACCGCATGGCAAATGAGCGGCAAGCGGCCGCAGAACACAAGCTCTTATATCGCTTTAGCCAATACGGTCAATGAATTAGGAGATGATTTAGGCAATTTCACTCGATTTTTGCGGATTTTGACTTATTTCCCGCATGCAAAAAGAGAACTTAAAAGCCATCAGTATGCCAAGCTGAGCTCTGCTGACCATTTAGAACAAACACGAGCTGCCTTATCTGTTCATGGCAATGACATAGCTCAGTTATGTCAACACGATGCTCGGATGCAGCAAAATTGGGATGCTGCGGTTAAATCTTTTTGCCGAGAATTTTCTTGTCCGGAATTTGAATCCTTTGATGCCTTGATCGATTATATTGTTAGACCAGACCAATCGGATGATGAAAGGTTTACCGGTTACCGGCTGGCAGGGACCATTTTGGATTTTTCTCCGGAGCGGACCAATTCACTGCCAAATTCTGAAAACCTATCGGATGAGGCGATTAGAAATATCCGGGACCTCGGATTCATTTCGGGTCCGAATAGGTCTCCTGTTTTCATCGCTAAAACATCTCAAGAGATTAAAAGCGCAATCGGTCAATCCCTGCAGACTTCTCAGATCCTTGTCACAACGCACATGGATCTCTTCGCTCAATTAACGATTTTGAAAAAATTGCCGATCGGATCATTAGTGATGGATGAGGCCAGCAAAATTCATAATCCCGGCAGCACAATTTTCCAAAGAGTGCAAGATGCCGTCACAGAATTGAAGCTGCATAAGACACCGCAGCAAGAGAATGCCGTTCTTCTTGTGACGGGAACTCCTTTTGAAAACAGTATTGAGGAATTATGGACACTTTTTCAACTGAACAACGGCCAAGCCGCATTTTCTAACCAGACCTTGGCATCTCTCAACCGAGTCCTTTTAAAGGAATCACTTAAACAATTGACCAATCCTGAAAAAGTCAGCGACAGAGGAGATCAAGAGCCTCTTGAAAGCCTGCTCATCAAATCGTTTGCCCATTTTATGCAGCTTAGCAAACTCTCTGAGCATCTTGTCTATCGACTTAAACGCGGAGATGCTGAAGTCATTGACAATTGGAATGGACGTTTTCCGACAGTCAATTACCGGAAAATCGTTTATCGCTTTTCTGAAGAGGCTTTAGAAGAACTACAAACTGATCTACCAGAAAAAAAACGTAGAGGAATTTTTGGGGACTCTAAACGGGTCGAAAGATTTCTTATCCATCCCAGTTTAAAAAACAACACTCTCGTGGATCAACAAAAAGAGAAGTTCACTTTTCTTGATATCTTGAGGAAAAAATCGGAAGCCTCGCGTGAGGATAAGATCGCGTGGACCGGACAATCAGCATATCTCCAAGCCGTCCTAACCGACAGAGCCTTTCAAACGGCTTTGGCAAATAAGGAAAAAATCGTCATTGTCGTCAATACGCATGCGCAATCTAAAACGTATAAAAAAGCGATCAAGCTCCTCTTTGCCGAGTCAAAAGTGAACGTGTTCGAATATCATGGAGATCAAAGCCGTGAACAAAGAGATGAGGTCCTTAAAAAATTTACCGATCCTTCAGCATGCACTCCTCAAGTTCTTTTGCTCATGCTTAAAGTCGGCGGCGTCGGACTCAATCTTCCGCAAGCCAAGTGGCTCTTTTTAGCCACCATTTCTTGGAATCCCGCTACGGAAGATCAGGCGATCGCACGGATCATTCGAGCGAACCAAACAGGTTCTAAAGAAATTTCCCGTTTAGTTTTTCCCGATCTCTATGAATCGAACCACCCTCGGATGATCCAAAAGGTCAAGCGCAAGTGGGAGGCTTTTCTTTGGCAAGGAGGCCGATCGCTTAAAGACTCTCTTGATTTATGGGTGGACGTTCTCCAAGCGGAAACGTTCCGAGTCTATCTCAACAAGCACAGGTCAAAAGAAGTAGCAAAAGAGAAAAATTTAACCGTTGAATCTTTTCTTAATGACTGGAAGCAAAGCCTTTCTGAAAAAGATCTCTGCACGGCATTAGAAAAAGCTACGCCGATCGTTAAATCTTCTGAAAGGCCCTCTTCTTCCAGCTCATCCGTGCGGCAAGATTCTTCTCAGCTCTTAGTGAAAATCCGCGTCAAAAAAAGCTCCTTAACATCTCTGCCTTTGCCGCAGCCTTTTTCAGAAAACCAAGGTGCTTCTTCTAGTTCATCAGTGCGGCAAGATTCTTCTCAGATAAGTCTCAGTGCAACTCCGGCTCAGAAAAAGATCTTAACACCCCAGCCTTTGCCGCTGTCTCTTTCGAAAAGCCAAGGCACCTCCTTTGATGACCCGAAGCAAACTCTTTCTGAAGACGATCTCAGCACGCAATTAGAAAACGCCATGAAGCCTGTTAAATCTTCTGAAAGAGACCTCTCTGTTAGCTCATCGGTGCAGCAAGATTCTTCTCAGGCCATAGTGCGATTTCGCCTCAGAAAAAACCTTTTAACACCTCTTGCGTCGATGAGTTTTTCCTCAAAAAGCCAAGGAGCCTTTTCTAGCTCATCAGCGCTGGAAGCTGCTTCTTGGTTGCCAGCTGCGGTAAGATCTTCTTCACATTTGCCGCATCCTTTTTCAGAAAGCCAAGGTGCTTCTTCTAGTTCATCAGTGCGGCAAGATTCTTCTCAGATAAGTCTCAGCGCAACTCCGGCTCAGAAAAAGACCTTAACACCCCAGCCTTTGCCGCTGTCTCTTTCGAAAAGCCAAGGCACCTCCTTTGATGACCCGAAGCAAACTTTTTCTGAAGACGATCTCAGCACGCAATTAGAAAACGCGATGAAGCCTGTTAAATCTTCTGAAAGGGACCTCTCTGTTAGCTCATCGGTGCAGCCAGATTCTTCTCAGGCCATAGCGCGATTTCGCCTCAGAAAAAACCCTTTAACACCTCTTTCGTCGATGAGTTCTTCCTCAAAAAGCCAAGGAGCCTCTTCTAGCTCATCAGCGCGGAATGATGCTTCTTGGTTGCCAGCTGCGGTAAGATCTTCTTCACATTCAGAACAGACACAGCCGGTTTTCTTGCCAAAACTGCACAATAGCTCTTCAGTTTCAGCAAACGGCTCTGATCATTCTGATAGCATTTCTATGAGGGATTATCTCGTCATTCCTCTGCCCTATACCAGAGAGGATGCGCTCTACATAGCCAACTATATTGGGCAAAACAAGGACACAAGCGAACAAATTCAACGAATAGCTCAACTCATTAAAGAAAATGAACGTGCCGGCATCCGACAGCAGTTACGGAACGGGATTTCTACAGAGGGGACTCCTGCATCGGAGATCATCAAGATTTTGGAAGGTTTTAAAGAAGGAGCCGGAAAAATCTCTGAAGAGCTATTAGGAAATGCCCAGATTTATCAATTGGATCCCCGCGATAACCAATTGGCTTTCCTTGTTGAAAACTTTAATCCTCAAATGGAGCCTCAAGTCAAGCTGCGCTTAGCCTCCGACGGCCGTCGTTATGACATTTTAATTAAAAAACGGTGAAGGACCGGCGCTGTTAGAACTATCGCATAGAGGCAAAGGACTTTGTTTCTTTGCCTGTTCTTCTCTGAATGCTTGACGCTGGCGGCTTGCTTGTTGAGCTCCTTCCGATTCAGAAAAGAGTTTCCTTCCTTCTTTCCACTTAACCAATTGGAGTGGAGCGTCATGACGGCAAATAAAACCGTTTTCAGCGAGGCTTCCTTTGGCTAGATAGCGGGAATTCACGGCAAAAGCAGCGACGAATTTATTCGTGCCAAATCTTTCAGCCACCTCAGGATATTCGGTGAATTCGGGGAAGTTGGTTTGTTCTGCAACTTGCGATCTAGCTTCCTCCTCTGAAGGAAGAAGGGCTTCTTGGTCAGGGGTAAGCGAGAAGCTGTTGTGGAGAATGACTTGAACGAGTTGCCTCGCCCCGCATCCTCGCCACAGGATGACCGTTTGATCACTGGAAGATGGGGCCGTTGGAAGAGGAAGATCGAATGATCGGGTTTTAAAAAGGCCCTCCTTTGCAAGAGCCCGGTCTTCTGCAGATTCCAGCCTGCCGATGGCTTCAGAAATTTTTTTGGGAAGTTGGGAAAAGGAGCTTGGGGCGGATGGAAGGGGCAGTGGGGAAAAGCTGTTCATAATAGGGGTGTAGGAGTTCTTTTTGTAAAAAGGTATCTTTTTAACGTGGGGCTGAAGAGGTTTTCCGGTGTGCCGTGGTTCGGCGAGTTTGCCGTCGGCTTCGTTTTTTGTGTTTTCTTTTCGATAATGTTGAATATCAAAATCTTTAATCGGATTGATCGACATAAAAAACCTATTTTTTTATTATTTTTTAGATTAAATGAGTTGTAATCGTAGCTGTTAGAATATAATTATAAACAAGTTGTGTTAATTTTCTGTTAAGAGACAGTCTCTAAAAGCATTAGAGGGCGGGATATTTTTCGGAAACTAGCAAGAAATTGATGATTAGATGGTTATGTTGATATAGGGATAATAGATAAGATCAACGCTGCGGCGCCAAGCCGCAACGGAAGGGGTAGTGTTCATAGACACGGACCGAGGATTAGATCAACAGATTGAAGACAAGCCGACGCAGCCGAAAACCGATTCTTCAGGTTGTTTCGGTATAAAGCCTATTTGATCACGATGGTCCTTTGGACGTCGTTGAACATGCCGCCAGCCGGCTTGTTGGTCGGATCAAGCAGCTCAAGACGGATGCGATGGACCCCTTTTTTAAGCCCATAGATGTAGTGAGGCTGCCAGGTGGCGATCGTCCGCTGATTGGAGCTGTCGATTGTCACGCGCACTTTGTAACCATCTCTGGAGAGCTGGCAATTGGTCACATAGAAATCGAGGAGGATCGGCTCTCCGTCATTGAATGCGTACTCCCCCTGGGGCTCATTGTACGTGATGTAGGGGAGGGAGAGGTCGATCTTCGGGTTGTCCATTTTTTTCTGATAGTAGAAGACGCTGGCGGCAAAGCACCCGTCATCTTTCAGGCTCTCATTGTAAGAGCGGACGGGGAAGGCGCGGATGACATGCATTCCCGGTTGTAATTTGAAAGGGATGGTAAAATCGGCAGTCTGATCGAAGTATTCTTCGACGTCGTCGAGGGCGTCGATCAAAGCTTCGTTGACAGAGAAATAGGGCTGATTGTCGATGAAGATATGGAGGGCTTGCCCTTCATTATCGTTATAGATCTCTTTTCTTCTTGGAAATTCACTGTCCGTTCCCAAGGTAAACCCTTCTAATTTGATCTGTCCTTTAACGGGAGCGGAGGATTTGATCTCGCCGTTTTTTGGAAACAGGACCTTGGTCGTCACATGGTCGGGCTCCGGCGTTGGGTCGACGGGAACAATTCGGAGCTCTTTGGGGTTTGGCGTGTGCTCCAGAATATCCGCAGCATGGCTATAGCTGATCGCAAGAGTCGTTAACAGTGTTGTTGTTAGCGCTTTAAAGACTGAGTTCATTTTGTGCCTCCCAAGTATATGCCGAAACAACCTGAAGAATCGATCTTCGGCTGCGTCAGCTTTTCTTCAACATGTTGATCTGATCCTCGGGCCGTGTCTATGAACACTGTTCCTTCGGATCAGATCAACATCTTAAAGAGCTTCCTTGCCGAATTCCCGATTCTTCAGGTTATTTCGGTATATCCTTCATATAGTTTTTCCTTCGTTTAAAGTCTACAAAATTCAGGTTGCTAAAATATTAAGGATTAATTATCGAGAAGGAGAACCTATCCTAATAACATTTTTCGTCGAGTTTTTGGACTATTTGGACCGATTTTTGAAGCACGTTCGGTATACGCTATGTTGATATTACCCCCCGCAAAAGAACCGAAAATCGGTCAAAAGAATCGAAAAATCGACAGAAACTTTTTATTAGGATAGGTTCAAGGAAGGGGAGCTAGATGTCAATTGATTCAGCCAACATCATCTTTTTGATCGTTCTTTTCGGATTGATCTTTGACTATACGAATGGCTTCCACGACGCTGCCAATGTGGTCTCGACGGTCATTGCCACGCGCGTTTTAAGGCCGCTAACGGCAATTCTGATGGCAGGGGTCCTCAATACGCTCGGCGCTACCCAGATCAGCGGCGTTGCGCAAACGATTGCGCAAGGACTTGTCGATCCCCATTACTCGACTGAAGGGATCGTTCTTGCCGCTCTGATCGGAGCGATCATATGGAACGTTTTGACCTGGTATTTCGGGTTGCCCAGCAGTTCCTCTTATGCGCTTATTGGAGGGTTGATCGGCGCTGTTTGGATCAACGGCAGCTCTTTTGCGATTTTGTGGAACGGGGTCATCTTTAAAGTCCTCATTCCGATGATCCTTACGCCCATTGCTGGGTTTTTCTTAGGGTACTGTGTCATGAAGGGGTTGAAACTCCTATTAAAGTTCCCCAAAGTGAAGAAGAATACCGCGATTTTTTCCAAGCTTCAGATCGCCTCCGCAAGCCTTGTCGCTTTGTCCCATGGATTGAACGACGCGCAAAAGAGCATGGGGATCATTACATTGGGGCTTTTTGCAGGAGGATACCTCGCAACGCCCCATATTCCTCTCTGGGTGATCCTGGCCTGCGCTCTGACCATGGGCCTAGGCACGGCGTCAGGAGGGCTCAGGATCATTCGTACCGTAGGATTTGAGATCACCAAGCTGGAGCCATTCCAGGGGTTTGCAGCGGAGACGAGCGCTTCCTGCGTGATCTTAATTGCCAGCTTCCTTGGGATGCCTGTCAGCTCGACCCATATGATCGTAGGCAGTGTGACTGGGGTCGGAGCGGCTAAAGGGGCTTCCAAAGTCCGGTGGAACACCGCCCGCAAGCTCATTTTAGCCTGGATCTTCACACTTCCCGGCGCCGGCGCCGCAGCCGTCCTGGCTTTTGGGTCCCTAAAAGCCCTCAATCTATTCTAGCGGTTATTTCAGTATATACCGAAACAACCTGAAGAATCGGTTTTCGGCTGCGTCGGCTTTTCTTCAATCTGTCGATCTGATCCTCGGTCCGTGTCTATGAACACTGCCCCTTCGGATCAGATCGACAGATT
>CAZEYJ010000248.1:0-3256 GCA_964516795.1 uncultured bacterium | reverse complement strand
GGAAGAGGTTGGCATCTTCATGGCTTTTAAACGTAACCGTGACGAATTCAGGCTGTGCCAAGTTAAGGGAAATAGAGGTTGGTTTGACTTTGATCAGGTGGCAGAATGAATCGACCCAGTCTTCGGCTTGAGATTCTAATCCATTTACACGCTTAACGATGGAGGAGGCGACCGTTTGGGCTCTTTTTTCGTTGATTTGAGATTTGAGCGGTTTGGTGTAGTAGAAAACGGTAGGTAGAATATTATAAATTGTCAAAAAAACAACAGCGACAATTAAATAATACTGCCATTTCTTTTGTTTTTCCATGATCCCTCGTCCTAGGAGTAATGCAATGTTGAATCGACTAGGATACGGATCGCTTCCGATTCTGTCTAGTTAAATTATGCCGAAAATAATTTAAAAATCCTTGTCTGTCGCGAGGGTAAAAAATTCATACCCATTGAAATGGATCTTAAGTTATCCTTATTTAGCTTTGAATTTAAGGGGATTTTATGAAGAGTGTCATTGTTGTAGGAATGCAGTGGGGGGACGAGGGGAAGGGCAAGGTGATCGACTTGCTGTCGGAGGACGCCGACCTGATCGTTAGGTCCCAAGGGGGGAACAACGCCGGCCATACTATCATGGTAGGCCAGGATGAATATAAGTTTCACTTGGTCCCGTCGGGAATTCTTTATCCTCATGCCAGGTGCTGCATCGGTGGAGGTACGGTCATCGATCCCAAAGTCCTTCTTGAAGAGATCGATGGGCTTGTTAAGCGGCGTATCGATTTAAAGGGGAGGCTATTTCTTTCTCCTTATGCACATGTTATCTTCCCCTATCATCGGCTGCTTGACCGGCTTTATGAAGAAAGGAAAGGGTCTGCTGCAATCGGCACGACGGGGCGGGGGATAGGGCCTTGTTATGTTGATAAAGCGGGCCGGATCGGGATTCGGATCTGTGAGTTGGTTCGGGAGTCTGCTTTAGAAAAGAAATTAAGAGAAGTTCTCGCTTTGAAGAATCTTGAGGTCCAAAAAATCTTTAACAAAGAACCGATCGACTTCAATGCTGTTTTTGAGGAATATGCGGAATATGGCAGGCAGCTTCTTCCTTATGTAATGGATGTTGAGGGGATTGTTGCTGAGTCCTTGATTCAAAAAAAGAAAGTCCTTTTTGAGGGGGCTCATGGGACGCTGCTGGATATCAATTACGGGTCCTATCCATTTGTTACTTCTTCCAGCACATTGTCTGCAGGGGTTGCAGCGGGGGCGGGAGCGGGGCCTAGCCGTATTGATCATACGGTCGGTGTGGTTAAGGCGTATACGACGCGGGTCGGTGGAGGGCCGCTCCCTACGGCGTTTGATGAGCAGGAACAAAAATTGTTTATGGACCATGTCGCGGCAAGAGAGATTGGAACGACGACGGGCCGCAATCGGCGGATGGGGTGGTTTGATGCTCCGCTGGTTCGGTTTGCTGCTCGGTTGAATGGGGCCGATTCTCTAGCGATCATGAAATTGGACATTCTGGACTCCCTGGACAGCATTAAAATTTGTACCGGGTATCGATTTCAAGGGAAGCTTTTACAAGTTCCTCCTCCGATGGTTGAAGATTTGGAGCAAGTTGAGCCTGTATATGAGGAACTGGCCGGATGGAAAACATCGACTCGAGAGATTTCTTCATTCGATCAGCTTCCTCCTAATGCCCAGCGTTATTTAAGCCGTATTCAAGAACTTATCGGAGCGCCGATTTGTTTAGTTTCTCTTGGGCCGGAGAGGCATCGGACGATTTTTCTCCACAAATTTTTTAGTAAGTAGCTATACTTTGCAAAAATAAAAGATGGGTGCATGAATTCCTTAGTTATTGAAGAGCAGCTCGTTGAAGCTAAAAACCGGATTTACTCGGAAGAGGAATTGACTCTGGTTAAACAGAAGCGGGTGCCTCATCATATCGCTATTATTATGGATGGAAATCGGCGTTGGGCGAAGATGCAAGGTTTGCCGCCGATGTTTGGCCACTGGAAAGGGGCTGAGGTCTTAACCAGTGTTGTCCGGGCTGCGTCTGAGCTGGGAGTTAAAGTGCTAACAGTTTATGCCTTTTCAACAGAGAACTGGGGAAGGAGTTTTGAAGAGGTGGATGCTCTGATGCATTTATTTAACCATTATTTGATTTCTCAAAGAGAGTCGATGGTTGGCGAAGGGGTTAGGCTTCAGGCGATCGGCGATCTCAAAAAGCTCCCTTTGTTTGTGAAAGAGACTTTAGCCGAGACTAAGGAAGCGACGGCCGGAGGGACTAAGATTGATTTGATCTTAGCTTTGAATTATGGCGGAAGAGATGATATCCGGCGTGCTGTAGTCTCGATGGTCGAGGATTATGAAAACGGGCGTCTCCTAAAAGAGCAGATTTCCGAAGAGGCGATCTCCCGTTATTTGGACACGGCCCAGTGGCCAGATCCAGATATTTTGGTCCGCACCAGCGGCGAGAAAAGGCAAAGCAATTTTTTACTTTGGCAGCTCTCTTATAGTGAATTTTACCATACGGAAGTGCTCTGGCCAGATTTCACTGAGAGGGATTTATTGTTGGCTGTCAGAGAATTTCAAAGCCGGGAACGGCGTTTAGGAAAGGCATAACATTTTAAAAATTTAGGTGGATGCTCATGAATTTAAAGCAGATGGGCGATTTAAATCGTAGGCTGATCGGATCTTTAATAGCAGGCAGTGCTGTCACTTCCCTTATTGTTTTTTCATCGCATGCAACGATTAGTTTTGTTCTAATGTTGGTTGTTGCGGCTTTGGCAGGAATTGGCGTTTGGGAGTATGCCCAGCTGGCTCTGGAAAAAGAGATCAGGCCTCGGGCTTTTTTAATGGTGGTATTTGCGGTATTAGAAGTAGCCGCTTTTTATGCGTCTTTGGTTTTTGTTGATTTTCCTCAATTGCCGATGCTCGTGCTGGCTTCTGCTGCGATTGTGTTTTTCTTAGTCCATTTCAATCGAACATCAGATGCGTTGCCCAATATTGCCGTCCAATTTTTTGGGGTTTGTTATGTTGCAGTTCCTTTAAGTCTCCTTCTTGGAGTCCTTTATCCATTTCCTCATCATGGAGCGCCCCAAGAAGGGAGATGGTGGCTGGCTTATTTGATCGTTGTGACGAAGATCACTGATATCGGCGCTTATTTCGTCGGTCGTTTATGGGGGTCGCGTAAATTGTCTCCTGAATTAAGTCCGAAAAAAACGGTGGAGGGTGCGGTTGCCGCGGCCGGGGGCACCCTCCTGAGCTTTGTTTA
>CAZEYJ010000247.1:0-3262 GCA_964516795.1 uncultured bacterium | reverse complement strand
TGATACAGCGCCTCCCGAAAAGACCATCCTCGTCTGGAACAAAACGGACCTAGTCCAAACCGGGGCACCGCCCGCTTTTGGACAATTCCCCCATCAAGCTTCGGTCTCTGCCAAACACCACACCGGCCTTGACACCTTGCTAGATCAGATCAATCATGTGATCTGGCATCAAGGGCCTCCCTCCAAAGAGGAAGTGATCATCACCAAAGCCCGGCACAAGGAAGCTCTCGCATCGGCAATCAACTCCCTCAGCAAGCTCATCGAGGGATTGAAGACCGGAATCTCTCCCGAGTTCCTCTCTTCCGACATGCGCCACTGTCTGAGCGAACTTGGGACAATTATCGGATCTAACATCACGGAAGATATCTTAAATGCGATCTTCTCCAAGTTCTGTATCGGAAAATGACGAAAAAACAACGCGCACAACTGATCGCCCAAATCCTCAACGACCTTTTTCCCGATCCTGCCGTTCCCTTAGAGCACAAAGATCCCTATACCCTCCTGATCGCCGTGCTTCTCTCCGCCCAATGCACTGACATACGGGTCAACCAAATCACCCCACACCTCTTTGCTAAGGCGCAAACTCCTCAGGAAATGGTCAATTTGTCCATCGAAGAGATCCAAGCCATTATCCGCCCTTGCGGCCTGAGCAACACCAAAGCCAGGGCCATCTGGAACCTTTCCCAACAATTGCTATCTTGCCATCGGGGAAAAGTGCCTAAAAGCTTCGCTCAGCTCGAAGCTTTGCCGGGGGTCGGGCACAAAACGGCATCCGTTGTCATGGCACAGGCCTTCCATAAGCCTGCCTTTCCCGTTGACACCCACATCCACCGCTGTGCCAAACGCTGGGGCCTGAGCGACGGCTCTTCCGTAGAGCGGACGGAAGCCGACCTCAAAAAACTTTTTCCCAAATCCCTGTGGAACAAACTCCACTTGCAAATCATCTACTTCGCCCGCTCTTACTGCCCGGCAAAAGGACACGACGCCAAGCGCTGCCCCATTTGCAGTTTTTTAGGATAGATCAGCCTGTGGCCGATCTATGCAAAAATGAGCGAATCCCTCAAGTCTCATTCAGCTTGGATTTTTCTCCTCTTGTCGATAACCCCCGTTCTCATTATATGGAAAGAATATGCGAGACACCTTCTAAGGAGTTCCTATGCGACCAGAGCTGATCCATCCCATGTTAGTCCATTTTCCAATCGCCCTTTTATTTACAGGCGTCTTTGTGCGGCTTACAGCGATTTTCACAAAAAAGAAAACCGCATGCTCCTTCCTGCTTCCGGCTTCCTGGCTGATCTTGCTGCTGGGCATCATTGCCGCCTGGATCGCCGTCATCGCCGGAGAGATCGCACGCGAAATCGTCTCTCCCACTCTTGAAAACATGCATTATTTGAACGAGCATTCAGAACACGCCTATTTAACTGCGTGGAGCTTCACTCTTGGACTGCTCATCGATGGCCTCAGAGCTTTTCTAATCAGCAAAAAACCCAAACTTGGCACACGCTTCAAAAAAGGCCTTGCCATTGCCATGTGGCTATTCTATCTATTTGGCTTAGGCAACCTCATTGCCACAGGAATCTACGGCGCCGCCCTTGTCTACGAACAAGGAGCAGCTGTTAAGTAGGCCACCTGCCATCCTATTTTTTCCTCTTTCTACGAGCCAAAATTTTATCCTGTATAAAGAGTTTTTCAGGAATCTTAGGGTGACACTTGATACGAAAAATATCTTGTGACATTTTTGATAAAAGGACTATAAAGCTCAGATACAGCGAATTTTAAAAATTTTATTTTTGCGGAGCGGCCTTATGTTTAAAAGAATTGTCCCTTTGTTGCTGCTACTCGTTATTTGCTTTTCACCTAGGTTTTCTTTAGCTTTTTCTTATTCCAATTCTATCTTTTCAGTAACTTCTTTAGACTGTAGCGCTCCAGAAAATAGTGTAAAAAAATCGCATTTATTAAAGCCCTTTGAAAAAGATGCGCCTGCTAACTTGGCGAGCAAAACAGGTATGAAATATGAAGAAGGGGCTGGAGGAGGTGGCGGTGGGGGCGGAGCCGCTGGTCTCGGTGCTGGAAAAGGAAAAAGTGGACAAGCCCCGAAAGGAGGTCACGATAAAAGTGTCCGGCCCAGCACAAAAAATAAGCATGAAAGAGCCGATGCTCGAAGACAAAAAGAACAAAGAAAAGCTGAAGAAAAAAGACAAAAAAACAAAAAGAAAAAATAGTTGAGTTAGAACCATCATGGGTACTATTTTAGCCGTTAAAAAAAACAAAAACATTTGCATTGGATCTGACACCTTAACTGTAATTGCTGGAAGGAAACAGAGTTCTACTGATCTAATTAACTTTGAGAAGATCATTAAATATGAAGCAAATTATATAGGAGTGTCTGGAAATCATTCGTTACTCTTAGCCATCAAAAATTGTCTCAGAAAAGATAAAAGAAAAAGATCTTTTTCCTCGGAGGAAGAAATTTTTCACGAGTTATGCGAATTGCACCGCACTTTGAGAGATGAGTACGATTTTATTCCAGAAGCTGGAAATGAAGATAGTTTCGAATCATCACGATTTGAACTACTTATTGTTAATTCCTATGGCATATTTAAAACATACGAATTGCGTTCAGTTCAGCATTTTGCACGCTTTTGCGCCATTGGAACAGGAACTTCATATGCTTTAGGCGCAATGGAGGCCTTATACACTAAAGAGCCTTCTGCTGAAAAAATAGCTAAGAAATCATTAGAGGTAGCAGCAGAATTTGATGATGCTACCGGAATGCCGGGAACTTTTCATTCCATTAAAATATTATGACTACAATCGCTGCCGCCAAAAAAGGAAAGAAAATTTGCATTGGTTGCGATTCGCTAACTTTATATGGACACAGAAAAGAAAAAGTCAGCCAATTATTCCTTAAAAAAGATAAACTCATCAAATATCAATCGATGTACCTAGGTTGTTCTGGAGCTGAGGTTTGGAGTGAAATTCTTACAGATTACTTTAAGAATTTAAAAGTTCAATATGGATTTGACAATGTCGAAGCTATCTATTTAGAGATGCTAAGATTGCATAAAGCTCTGAAAGAAAAATACTTTTTAACTCCTCAACAAGGAAATGACGATCTCTTCAAGTCTTCTGAACACTTGCTTCTGTTTATTAACCCAAAAGGAATCTTTGAAGTGGATTGGATGAGAAATATAAGAGAATATTCACATATTGCAGCCATAGGTACTGGAGATGAATATGCAATGGGGGCTATGAAAGCTAT
>CAZEYJ010000246.1:0-5729 GCA_964516795.1 uncultured bacterium | reverse complement strand
CAAAAATTGGTTTTGGGCAACGCGAAAGCTCTCGCGGTTGAAATTTTTCAGAGGGGGGCTGTATTAATGCAATACAGCCCCCCTCTGAAAAATTTCACCCCCGAGGCTTTGGCGCAGCCGAAAATCCAATTTTTGAACTATGTTCGGTATAGGTGCACATGATTCCACTTTATCGACTCCCGAGAAATTTTGCAAACCCTGCGGAAAAATAGGTTGGAAAAGAGTGGCGGAAAATGGCTTTCCCAGCTATTTTTTCTGGATAGAAGCAGCTTGAAGTTCGGGCTTGTTTTTTGAGGTTTAATTAGATTGATGGGGATATATGGCATTGCAGTCAGATCGTTGGATTCGTCAGATGGCTCAAGAGCAGGGGATGATCGAACCCTTTGTTGACAACCAAGTGCGCTACGTTCAAGGAGAGAAGGTGATCAGCTTCGGGTTGTCCAGTTACGGCTATGACTTGAGAGTGGCCAACGAGTTTAAAGTCTTTACCAACCTGTATAACTCGCTTGTCGATCCCAAAAACTTCAGTGAAAGCGCGTTTGTCCATATCGAAGCGGATACCTGTATTATTCCTCCTAATTCTTTTGCTTTGGCGCGCAGTGTGGAATATTTTCGGATCCCGAGAAATGTGCTGACGATCTGTATCGGCAAATCGACCTATGCTAGATGCGGGATCATCGTCAATGTCACACCTTTCGAGCCGGAATGGGAAGGGTATGTCACGTTGGAGATCTCCAATACGACGCCGCTTCCTGCCAAGATCTACGCCAATGAAGGGCTCGCCCAAGTTCTCTTTTATGAGGCGGCGGAAGCTTGCGAGATCTCTTATGCAGATCGCAAAGGGAAGTACATGGGGCAGACAAAGATCACATTGCCCGTTGCTTAATGTCTTGATTTTAAGGCGGTTAAGAATCTTAACCGCATTTGCCAGGGTTTTTCTGGAAAAAAAAGAGTTGATTTCTGAGAATGCGGAAGTAGGGCGCTTAAGAAAGCGCTGATGGGGTTTCATGTCTTCGCAGAGTACATTTCACGGCCGGAATGGGCGCGCCTCTCCAATAGGAGTTAAATCCTTGTTGAGACAGTCCTGGTGGATGTTGCTTTTTATGGTAGGGTGCTTTCTGATCTACTCGCAGGCAATGGAGAAAAAAGCCCTGGTTGCCAAATCTTTGCAGGATCAGCTCGATATGTTAAGCCATCAGAAATCGGAACTTTTGGCAGAGCATGAGGATTTGCTGCTCCAGATCAACTCCCAAAGCGACCCTGCTTGGATCGAGTTAACTTTAATGAAGGGCCTTGGACTTGTTCCCGATGGACAGATGAAGGTCTTCTTTCAAAGTGATGCAAAAGATCCCGTTAAGGATGGTCGGGCTGCGTGATCGCATTGATCCTTATCTTATTTTGTTTGATTCTTCTTTCGGGTTTTTTCTCTTCTTCAGAGGTCGCGCTTTTTTCCCTCTCTTCAATGAAGGTCAAGGCTTTTAAAACATCTCCGGATAAAAATAAGCAGATTGTCGCACAGCTTCTCTCTTCTCCTCGCGACCTGCTCATTACGATCATCATGATGAATGTGATCGTCAATATTTTGATCCAGAACGTCACCTCAAGCATTTTCGGTGATTTTTCCGGATGGGCGCTCAATGTCGGCGTTCCTCTTGCTTTGACGGTCGTTTTTGGAGAGGTGATCCCTAAGTCGATCGGCCTTGCAAGCAATGTCCGCCTTTCCTATCGGGCTGCGCCTATCCTTCGGTACCTCCAAAAGATCTTCTATCCTATGAGAAAGCTGCTCAACGGGATTACGACCTATGTGTCGCGGATCATGTTCTTTTTTTTGAGAAAGGAAGAAGAAATCTCGATCGATGAGCTGCAGCATGCTTTAAAAGCGTCAAAAAGTTTTGGCATATTGAACGAAGATGAGGCGGAGTTGATCAGAGGCTATCTCAATTTGCAGGAATCGCAGGTCAAAGAGTTGATGCGCCCTCGGGAAGAGGTGATTTTTTTTGATGTCGAAGATCCTTTGAACAGGCTGATCCACCTTTTTGTCGACCAGGAGTGCTCGCGCATTCCTGTTTGTCGGGGGGATCTAGACAATGTCATCGGGATGATCACTAGCCAAGTGTTTTTTCTTAACCGAGAGAAGATCTTATCCACGCAAGATCTGATCGCTCATTTAAAAAAGCCTCTTTTTATTCCTGAATCGATCTCGGCCAATATTTTGCTCCGCCAGATGTATGACAGGGAGGAGTCGATCGCCCTTGTCGTGGATGAATATGGATCGATCTCGGGGTTGATTGCCTTAGAGGATTTAGTTGAGAAGGTTGTGGGAGAGATCGCCGATGCGCGCGATGAAAAGAGCAAATATACCCGTTCAGGCGAAGATGTGGTGATCGCCAGCGGAAAGATGGAGCTTGCAGAGTTTGAAGAGATTTTCGGCGTTAGCCTTCCCAGTGAAAATCAGATGGTCACCTTGGGCGGATGGCTGTCTGAGCAGATGAACGATATCCCTAAAACGGGGGCCAAATATGTGGCGCACGATTTTCTGTTCCATGTGTTGGCAGCAGACCCTAAGCGGGTGCGCCGCGTTTACATCCGCCGTTTAAAAAAGACGTAAGACATGATTCAAGATTGGAAATTTTACCTTCTTTTGATCGTCATTTGCCTTGGGATCCAAGGATCGTTTGCCATGGTCGAATTGGCTTGCGTCTCTTTTAATAAAGTCAGGCTCCAGTATTACGTTAGCAAGCGGCAAAAACGAGCCCAGTGGCTTAGCTATTTGATCAACCATCCAACTTATCTGTTCGGAACTACCCTGATCGGGGTCAATACTGCCCTTGTTATCGGCTCAGAGTGCTCCCGCCGATTCTACGATTCGCTTGGGATCAGTCCAGACTGGGCCCCCGTATCGCAGATCCTGCTCGTTCTGATCTTTGCGGAGGTCTCTCCGATGCTTGCAGGACGGCGGTATGCAGAAAGCGTGGCGATGCTAGGCATCCCCTTTTTGATGTTCTTTTCGATCTTGTTCCGTCCGATCATCTGGGCGCTTGATTTCTTTTGTCGAGGCGTCAATCGTTTATTAGGGGCGTCCGTTGCTTCCGGTGTTTATTTGTCCCGCGAAGAGCTCCAAAATATCATCGAGGAGAGGGAAGAGACGCTGGCTTCCGTTTCAAATCGCAAAGAGTTCAATACGGTTGTCTCCAACATCTTTTCTCTAAAGAACAAAACGGCAAAAGATCTGATGCAGTCCCTTTCAAGCACGACGCTGCTGCCTTCTTTTAGCACGATAGCGGAGATGAGGCAGATCCTGCGGGAAAAGCACCTTCCTTTCATTCCGATCTACAACCGGAATCCTCAGACGATCGTCGCCGTTGCTTATCCACGCGACTTGTTGAGGATGGGGGAGAATAAAAAAATCCGGGATTATGCCAGGTCTCCCTGGTTCATTACGGAAAACACCTCCATTTTGCAGATTTTAAAGCAGTTTAGGCGCAATAACCAAAGCTTAGCGATCGTTCTTAATGAAGCGGGGTTGGCAACAGGAATTTTGACCTTGGACGAGATCGTGGATGAAATTTTCGGCAGATCTGATGGCTGGATGTCGTTTGGCGAAATGGTCCCGCGCGCTTACCACGTCGTCCTCGACCGCTCTTTTCCCGGAGACTTGTCTCTTAAGGAATTTAATGAACAGTTTGCCGTTCATCTTGTTTATCAGAATGCAGAGACTCTAGAAGAGCTCGTTACGCTTGCGCTCGGTCATCCCCCCAGCAAAGGGGAGGTTGTCCGGATCGATCAATTTGAGCTAACCGTCGAAGAAGCTTCCCTCATGGGAGCTAAGATGATCCACGTTAGCACCGTTTTTTAGCATCAGGCTCTTAGCTTGAATAAGAATTTGAATTAAGGAGTTGTTTTCGCTCAATTTTTTAATTCGTGGAACAATGCATTTTTCTTATTTTCCAAATGGTTCTTTTGTTCAATCAGCATAGCGAGCCGTTCAGTCAAATTTTTCAATATTTCGGGCATTTTTGAGCTCTGGCTTTGAGCCGGGTTCTCTGAGTTGGCTTTCAAAGGAGCTAGCTGTTTTTCTAATTCAGCAATTTCTTGGTCGATTTGTTGAAGATTTTGATCAATACCGATTAATTGCATCACGGCATCCGGAGCTTCTTTGATGGCGCGCATCAGATCCCTTGCCTCTGTAATTCTTATCCGTTTTCCCGGATGGAACATCGCCATTTTTTTGATGACGAAATCAAGACCTGTTTCAGGTGCAAGTTTGCCAAACAAGTTTCCATTCCATCCTCCAAATTGCTCAAAGATATGCCGGCAGAAGGCTTTGCGCCAAAAGTGTTTCTGTTGGGCTTGTTCCGTTAATCTTCCTTTTTTTACTTCCGATCTTAGCGCAAGCGTTGCGGCTTGCTCGCTTTCAAGAGCAATCTTGTTGAAATACAGATTGGCCCGATGCTTAAACCCAGGACTTAAATTAAGTTGAGGGATGCGGGACGGCAGTTTCTCACAAGCGATCTTAGATATAATCAACATCAATCCCCAAACATTGTCTTGCACACCGACGAAGCAATCATCAGACCAGCCGGGGAGTGTGTCGGCCTCTTTGCAGCATTCAGCTGATCTTTCCGGAGAATAATGGAATACATTTCCTTTTAAGTAGGCAGCCTCAGTTGCAAAGCCGAGCCGATCTGCCCAGGTAGCTGTATCGAAGTCGCAGATTTTGGGCGTGTTGCCTACCATGATAATATTTTCCGGCTTGAGATCGAGATGGATCACTTTGCGATCTGCCATCTGGACACCGCCTTCTAGAATACCGAGCATTACCGAAAACACTGGCGTTCTATACGCACCTATTCTACCAATATAAAATGGACTCCGGATCTCGAGCAAGCTTTCAAGATTGCGTTCTCCGATTTCATAGTAACAACAACCTCTTTCATAGCCGATAAGTTGAATGATGTTAGGGCAGTCTTTTAAAGCTTCAAGAAATTTAACAGCTTTGGGTTCAAAAACAGAAGATCCTAGGGATTTGGGGACAGAGGCAGCAACAAGCGAGCCGTTTCTTAATATCGCAGTAGAAACAGTATGGAAAGATCCTTGACCTAAAGGTTTAAGGGATAAGAAAAGCAGCGGATCTTCCGCTTTTTCCTTCGGAATGGAAGCAATCGGACCTCTTTGAGCTTTTTTAGATAAATTTTCAGCGGACTTTTTTAGACATTGGCTTAGCTCATGATCTTTGTTTGTTATCGAGTTTCGATAGAGCTGGACGATACTGCCTCTCAAAAAGCCCTCCCTTTCAGCCAAAGACGAGTCGAGTTCTCGAACAAGGGGGGCAATCGGTATACGAAGTGCTAAGGGTTCCCTCAATAAGTTATTTTTTTCCGATGTTTCTTCTGGTATATCCAAATCGGCAGATGGTACAGGTTTAATTGCATTGTCCAGTCTTAATCTTAAATAAGTTATTGTCATAAAGCGTCCATTGTTTATCTTTTATTTTACCATTTATTTGTTAATTTTATGTAAATTTATTGTTTTCGGCTGTTGCGGTTTTTCTAAGTATCTAAAAATAAATGAATTGTAATCGTTTCTGACATTTTTTTTGTTGAAATGTTATTTTAGATAGCTGAATGATTGTGTTATTGATTTTAAAATTATGTTAATTTATAATATTTTTAACGATTAGTATAGTTTTTAATATAAAGGTTTAATATGAGTAATAGTGTCATTTTAAG
>CAZEYJ010000245.1:0-4268 GCA_964516795.1 uncultured bacterium | reverse complement strand
GCCCATCAAAAAATGGATCCCATTTTCAAACTCGCCTCGCTGCTCAAATGGCCCATTCTTCCCGATATTCTCTCTCAAGCCAGATGCGCAGGATGCACGCAAGAGGTGATCCGCCACTACGATCCTCTTTTAAAAGCAGATCAAAGCTTTAGACCTGAGATCATCCTCCATTTAGGAGATCGCCTGGTCTCTAAAACGCTGGCCCAGTGGTTAAAAACATTAAACCTTCCCACCTATTTCCAAGCGGCAGCCCATCCTTGCCGCCAAGACCCCGATCATCTGGTCACCCATTGCTTAAAACTCGATCCAGCTATGCTATGCCAAGAACTGCTCTACTTTATCGAAGAGAGGTCTGATGCGAGCTGGCTAAACAGCTGGAAAATCCCCTCCGACCAGATTGCAGAACATCTTGAAACCTTCATCGGCAGCCAGCAAGACCTCACCGAACCTGGGATCGCCCTTTCTTTGTCGCAACATTTGAGCTCTTCTTGGGCCCTCTTTATCGCCAGCAGCATGCCGATCCGCGATACGGACCAGTTTTTTTTTCCAAAACAACCGATCGGCCCGGTCTTTGCCAACAGAGGGGTCAGCGGGATCGATGGCAATATCGCAACAGCGATCGGAATTGCCCAAGGTGAGAAAAAACCGACCTTGGCGCTTGTTGGCGACCTGACGTTTCTTCACGATCTGAACTCCCTTGCCCAGCTCAGACAATCGCAATACCCCATCGTCCTCCTCGTCATCAATAACCAAGGAGGAGGGATTTTCTCTTTCTTGCCCGTAGCGCAAAGAAAAGATATCGTGGAAGAATTTTTCGTCGCTTCTCATCCTTACAATTTTGCCGCCGCCGCCGAGCTCTTTCACATCCCCTACTTCCGCCCTCACCACTACAAAGAGTGGGAGCAACTATTTGCCGATGTGCTAAGCAACCCTTGCTCGGCCATTGTGGAAATTCAAACCCACCGCGCAGAAAATGTTGAGTTCCATCAAGAAATCCAACAATCGGTCCTTCAATGTTTGAGTACTCTGCCTGTGGAAAGATAACCGATCCCGCCCTCATTTTTTTGCACGGCTTTTTAGGATCAAAAGAGGACTGGGACCCGATCATCGAGCAACTCAAAGACCGTTTTTTTTGCGTCGCGCTGGAATTAAGCGGTCATCCCCACCTGATCAATGCGGTGGAAACGACCTTGCAGGGCATGACCTTAAACAGTCCGACCCTGATCGGTTATTCGATGGGAGGAAGGATCGCCATGCAACTTCCCCTTGATCTTCCCAAAGTGATCCTCTCTTCTCATTTAGGGCTCGAAACATTAACAGAGAGAGAGGCGCGGTGGGAAAAGGATTTGCAGTGGATCGGGATGCTGGAAAATGGGCCGATCGACCTCTTTTTAGACAAGTGGTATGCCCAGCCTTTATTCGCCTCCTTGCGGAACCATCACCCCCTTTTCGAGCAAGTCCTCATGAGGCGGCGGCAACAAGATCCTTTAAAACTCGCCTCTTTGCTCAAAGAAATGAGCCTGGCAAAACAGCAGCCTATCTCTCAATTCCCCTCCAATATGCTGTTTCTCTTTGGTGAAAATGATTTACAATATGAAAAATTGTATTGTAAACTGCCAAACCAAGTGCGCCGAAAAAAAATTCCCCAAGCGGGCCATGCAGCCCACTTGGAAAACCCCGATGCGTGCGCAGAAACAATTGAACAATGGAGCTTGACGCATGGCAACAACTGAACTTCTAAGCACTATCGAATGGACCCTTTGTGGAGACTACACCGACATCCTCTATCACAAAGCAGAAGGGATTGCCAAAATCACCATTAACCGCCCCGAAGTGCGCAACGCCTTCCGGCCGCAGACTGTCGTCGAAATGTCCCACGCCCTCAACGATGCGCGCGACGATCAGAAGATCGGCGTCGTCATCCTCACGGGGCAAGGGAAGGACGCTTTCTGCTCCGGAGGAGACCAGCGGATCCGCGGCCATGCAGGCTACACAGACGACGACGGGGTCCAGCGTCTTAACGTCCTCGACTTTCAACGGCAGATCAGAACATGCCCTAAACCAGTCATTGCCATGGTCGCAGGTTTTGCCATCGGCGGAGGCCACGTCCTTCACATCGTCTGCGATCTGACCATTGCAGCCGACAATGCTATTTTTGGCCAAGTCGGCCCCAAAGTCGGCTCATTCGACGGAGGCTACGGCTCAAGCTATCTCAGCCGTATTATCGGCCAAAAAAAAGCGAGGGAGATTTGGTACCTCTGCCGCCGCTATAGCGCTCAAGAAGCTTTGGACATGGGGCTTATCAACATCGTCGTCCCTTATGAAAAACTCGAAGAGACAACAGTTGAATGGTGCCGCGAGATCCTGCAGCACTCCCCTCTTGCCATCCGCTGCCTGAAATCCGCCTTTAACGCCGATTGCGATGGGCAAGCTGGACTGCAAGAACTAGCAGGCAACGCCACATTACTCTACTACATGTCGGAAGAAGCGAAAGAAGGGCACCGCGCCTACCTAGAAAAACGGCGCCCCGATTTTTCTCAATTTCCTAAGAGACCTTAACAATGAACCAGATCCTGATTTGGACGATGGCCTGCCGGCCAAAGACATTGATCGCAAGTATCAGCCCTGTGTTGATCGGTACCGCTTTGGCCTTCTCCCAGGGTTGTTTTCAGCTCAATATGTTCCTATTCACCTTAGCAACGGGAATCGGGATCCAAGTAGCGACCAATTTTGCCAATGACTACTTTGACTTCCTCAAAGGAGCAGACACGCAAAAGCGCAAAGGCCCTACGCGCGTCGTTCAAGCAGGCCTTGTCAGCTTGCGTCAAATGAAGACCGGTCTGCTGATCATCCTCTTTTTGACTTTCCTTGCCGGCAGTTACCTCATTTGGCATGGCGGTTTTTTCATCTCGCTGCTTCTTTCCCTTTCCCTCCTCTTTGCCGTCGCCTACACCGGAGGCCCGTTTCCCTTGGCTTATCTTGGCCTTGGAGAGATCTTTGTTTTCCTCTTCTTTGGTCTTGCCGCCGTTTCTGGGACCTACTACCTCCAAACGGGAATGCTGACCCTCGAATCGCTCCTTGCCGGAGTCGCGCCCGGAGCCCTTTCGACAGCTATCCTCATCGTTAATAATGTCCGCGATATTGATGAAGACAGAACGGCCAATAAAAAAACCCTCGCCGTCCGCTTTGGCCTGAAATTTGGGAAAATGGAATACCTCTTAGCCATCCTCCTGTCCTTACTTCCGCTGACCTATCTATTCCACACCCATCCCTTTTCTCTGTTAAGCTTAGGTATCCTCATTCCGGCGATCGCCCCCATTAGGCTCATGATGCAGCATACAGATCCCCGCCAACTCAATCTTCTCTTCTCCCAAACAGGACAGCTGCTATGGTTGTATACCCTTCTTTTCTGCGCCGGCTGGATTCTGTAGCTTCTTGGAAACTCTATCGCTACACCCTCCCGCTCATAACTTTTGGCGACCTCCGCCATGGCCTTATCCTCCACATGATCCACTCCGATGGAAAAGAAGGATGGGGAGAGATCGCCCCTCTGCCCGGCCGCAGTAAAGAAACACTGGAAGAAGCGACAACCCAGCTCCTCAAAACCCTAGCGCTAACAGGCTCCCCTTCCCCCCTCCTCCTTCCCTCCGTCTCCTTCGGCCTGGAAAGCGCGCTCACCCCTTATCAACCTCCAACAACCCCTTTTCCCCTCTGGGCCCTTCTTGCCGGGACACCCGATGCCATGAAAGAAAAAGCCAAGCGTGCCGAGCAAGAGGGATTTTCTTCCTTGAAAATCAAAGTCTCCCACTTGAATGACAAGCAAGCCTACTCTCTCATCTCCTCGCTCATCGGCACATTCCGCCTCCGCATCGACGTCAACCAAGCGTGGGAATACGACAGAACCCTCCGCTTTTTCTCCCAATTCCCCTCTTCGGCCATTGAATGCATCGAAGAGCCGACTCATGAGCTCGACCGCTTAGCCGATTTCCCCTTCCCCTTTGCCCTCGATGAATCGCTCCCTGAAATTCCCCTTTCCCAACTGACCCGGCTCACCCATCTGACAACCCTCATCATCAAGCCGACCGTTGCAGGCGGCAGCGCTGCATGGCATTTCCTTAAACAACTTGGAAAAAAAATGATCTTCACGGGCGCCTTTGAAAGCGGGATCGGCACGGTCCAAATCGCCAATCTCGTCCACCAATTCAACTTCAACAACACTCCCCTTGGCCTTGACACCTACCGCTTTCTCCAAGAAGACCTCCTGACCA
>CAZEYJ010000244.1:0-1870 GCA_964516795.1 uncultured bacterium | reverse complement strand
GTGCTGCAAGGTGTAGGTCGATTTCCACGCCCCTTCTTCGATCACACTCATCCGCCCTCCCGTCGCATAGACCCAGGCGTGCTGCAGAAGGAAAGAAAGTCCTTTTTCTTGCGGCGATCCGGCCGGAATTTTGGCGATCCGCAAGGTCGCTTCCGCGCAAGGGGAAAGCGCTTCAAGGCCATTGATGTCCGCGCCCTGCTTGTATGCAACGACGCTGGAATAGGGAACTTTGCCCGCTTGGGCTGAGAGAAAGCGCTCCGGATCCTGCTTAGGAAGGGGCGCACCTTCCGGAAGGAGGAATTTTTCTTCGGCCCAGACTGTTTTGAATTGGATTGGCGCCGAGCTGAAAATGCAGTAAGACTCCTTTGTCTTGTCAATCTGAAATGTGAAGACTTGCCCCTCTAGGCTTTCCCGATTTGGAAGGAGGACCGCTTCTCCGATATGGGCTTGGACCCCTTGTTGTTGCGCTTGAGATGGGCTGATCTGTGTCTTTGGATCGATGAGCTGTTCTTCGGAGACGACAAGGTAGTAGCGGTAAGCGCGAATGCTGTTTTTGTCGATCGACATCCCGGCAACCCGCACCAAGGGGGTGCAATGTCGGTAAAGGAGGGTCATGTAGGGGCTTCCTCGCGTCAGGGGGATGGTCAAAGAAGCCTCTTGCTTTTGGTGATGCACCGCAGCGCAGTGGTCGTCGTAAGAGCTGATCATTGGAGGTTGGTCAAATCCCTCTTTGGCCTCGGCTGCAAGGGTATAGGAAAAGTCGGGGGAAAGGGTCGTGTCGAAGTTGTTTTCCTCACTGTGGAATTGTTCTGTTTGGGAGAAGGCAATCCCGTGAGATGTGTTTTTAACGAGGTAGCATCCCTGGTTGACATTGGGATGGAATGCGAGCGACAAAGGGATGAGAAGTTGCGCGCCGACGAGGACTTCAGGGTCGAATTGTTGCGCCGCCTTATATGAAATGAAAGCGAGGGGATCGTCGATCCTAGCCCCTTCGCCAACAACGGTCATCATCCGATAGCCGGCTCCTAAGCGATGGGCCAAATAGAGCCACCAGCTTCCTGTCGGCAGGGGGCGTCCCGGATAGCCTGCGATATGATAGTCGCAAGGATCGATCTCTTTGTTTTTAGCTGGGCTTAACAGGTCTTGGGGCAAAAGGGTCTCAGGGCCTTTTTCATCGAGCCGGATCAAGAGGCTCTCGACATACTCTTCAACTGAATAGCGTTCGATAAGGTCCCATTCGAGCTGTCGGATGAGCAATCGGATCCCTTTTTCCTCTTCTACAGTTTCCGGAGGGCTTTTTGATTCGAGCGTTTTTAAGACGTCCAAGCAAAATTTCTTAATGCTCTCTTCAATAGCTTCTGCTTGGAAATCGATCTGCTGCCACATCTGTTCAGGATCGGCATGCATCTTGTTCACCGTTTTGTGAATCACATGCATGATTTTTTCCAGCAGCTGATCGAGCCCGCTCAATTCTTGTTCCAATGCCTTCTTCAACGCCGCAAGGTCGGAAGGGAGAAGGGTGGACAAGACGGGATTGATCTGCGGGTCCTCATTGGGGTTACGCAGCAGCGACATGATAGTTTCCCGTTATTTTTTCTTTCCTTTTCCGTACTTGCGCATCATCAGCCGTTTCCAGCCTTCTGCCGTTAAGATTTTCTGAGAGCTTGATGTTTTTTTTCTTTCTTCAGGAGCAGGTTTAGGAGTCATCTTCTTTTTTTTCTCCTCAGGCTTTTTCTTTTTTTTCTTGAAAAATCGGGTGATCATAATGCTATTCCTCCCGTCCAAACGACACCGTATCCTCAGTCTACCTCTCCCAATCGCCCTTGTCAATACTTTTTTAGAGCCCTGTCTCTTGAAAATCCTCCTTTGA
>CAZEYJ010000243.1:0-3233 GCA_964516795.1 uncultured bacterium | reverse complement strand
ACTGAAGGGAGAAAGGTGTAGAGGTCGATATCCTTGGCATAAATGGAGTGGGGGGGGAAGCGGAATTGCATCTCATGGAAAATAAATTGGTTCATTTCTCTGAGTTTATCTTCGTGGGTCGCTCCGGAGGGCAGGCGCGCTAAGATCTGCAGCGCCATCAGGTCAAGGCTGGCTTCGTATTGCCGCACGGCGTCCCTCATGCCGTCCGAATCGACAAATTGATCGATGAGCAGCCCTCTGGCCAAATCGATCTCCTCGGGAGGTAAATCGAGAACTTCCTCTTTGGACCAGACTTGAGATCCTTTCAATTTTCGGTTATGGAGATGGCGGCCCATTTTATCGATTAAACTGAGCTGTTCTTCCGTGAGTTTAACGGAAGGATCGGAGGGGCTTCGATTGACGAGGGCGATGATCCCGTTAAGCTCGAATTGGGGCAGGAGCATCGGCATGGTTTGAGAAGGGAGAGGGGTGTTTCCGAGGAGTTGCCAGGCGCGCGCTAGAGCTTCTTTTCCCTCGGGGGCATCGGGATAGAGTTCGTAGAAGGCCAGATGCTGGGAGATAGACAAGGGATCGAGTGTATTGTATAGCGCTCGAAGAGAAAGGCTGGCGGCTTGAGAGTGGGTGAGTTTTTGTCGAGTTTCCACATTCGCTTTTTTGCGGGCGTGGAGAGGTATCCCCACGGAAAGAAGGGCAGAAAGCAAAGCGCATGCTAAGGCGACAGGGATGCGGCGCATAATTCCCGGTTCTTCAGGTTATTTCGGTATAACACCAAAAACTTTTGTTAGAGAGCGTTATAGGATTATCTTACTCTTGATTAATTTTTAGGCAAGCGCTGGTTTAAAAATCATTTTTAAATATTTTGTAGCTGGGTCTTTTGATCTCTCGTAGCCCAGGAAACAGCATGGATAGCAAACAGGCTGCTGAAAAAACCGGGGATCATGGGAATGATCTCTATATTCGTGAGCAGAGGATTGACCGTTGGCCAGATGGCTGCAATTGAACCTCCTGCGACTATTCCCGCGATTGCTCCATAGCGGTTGGCTTTTTGAGAATAGATCGAAGTCAAGACGAGGGGACCGAAGGCGCTTCCAAGTCCCGACCATGCGTATTCGACAATCGACATAATGCTAGCGCTCTGTCCGTAGGCTAGATAAAAAGCGATGGAGGCAAAAAGGAGGACGCTTAAGCGGGATGCCATTAAGACTTCTTTTCCCGATGCATTTTTTTTCAAGATCCGCTTATAGAAATCTTCCGATAGGACGGTGGCGCAAACGAGGATCTGTGCATCCATCGTCGACATATTGGCAGCCAGGATGCCGCAGATGATCAAGGCTGTTAAAAAAGAGGGAAAGAGGGCTCTTGTCATCTCGACAAAGACCATTTCCGGTTGGCTAAGCCCTTCAGGGAAGAAGAGGAGCCCGATGAAGCCGATCGCTGCGGCGCTCGATAGAGCAATGACCTGCCAAGTCATCCCGAGGTACTTGGACTTGCGTAGATCAGAAGCGTTTTGGATGGCCATGAATTTCGTTAAAATATGAGGTTGTCCGCAATAGCCAAGCCCCCATCCCATCGAAAGGGAAAAAATGGCAAAGAGGGACAAGAACGAGAAATCGGGGATCAGGGAAGAGGGGTTTCCATGCAGGTTATTGAGAGTAAAAATATTCGAGATGCCGCCGAGGCGAAGCCAGGCCGCTACCGGGACGATCACGATTGTTCCTAAAAGGAAGAGCCCTTGGACGAAATCGGCCCAAGCGACGGAGACAAATCCGCCGGCAAAGACATAGGAGACGATGATCAGGCTGGCAATGGAGATCCCTATGGTGTAGTCGATTCCGAAAAGGGTCTCGAAAAGCCGTCCTGTCGCAACTAGCCCTGCAGAAAAATAATAGGTTAAAAAGAACAGGATCATGATCGCGCTGAGATTGCGGATTAGGCCTGACGTATCGGAAAAGCGGCGCTCAAAAAAGGTAGACAAGGTGTTGCTGTTGAACTGTTCGGTCATGCGGCGCAATCGGGGCGCTACGAAATGCCAATTGCAGAACATTCCGATAATGAGGCCGGCACCTACCCATAATTTGTAGGGGCCTGAGATGAAAATGGTCATCGGAAAGGCCATGAACAGCCATGAGCTCATGTCGTCAGCGTGGGCTGAAATGGCGGTGACCCAGTAATTGAGCTTCCGATTTCCAATAGAGAAATCGTTGTCGGTGGTGTTTTTTTTGCGAGAGCATAGACCAATCAGGACTAAAAAACTGAAATAAAGACCTACTGCTAGAAGCTGGTCGATCACGTTTTACCTCTTAGAAACTGAATTCGGAGACATTCTAACGATTTTGCTCTCTTTTTCGGTACTTTTTTAAAGCTCTATACCGAAACAACCTGAAGAATCGGTTGGCTTGCGGTTACGATTGAAGTGGAAGGGGGATATACCGAAACAACCTGAAGAATCGGTTGGCTTGCGGTTACGATTGAAGTGGAAGGGGGATATGCCGAAACAACCTGAAGACTCGGTTTTCGAGCGGGTTGGCTTTTTTTCAATATTTTGATTTATTTGTGTTTTTCTAAATTATTTATTTCCAGTTCTTATTTGATTCTAATTTGATTGTTAGTTAAATAGAAGTTTTGGGGTGTTGTGCGTTATTTTTTAATTTAGTTTTTTATTTTTATTTTGTGTTTTTATTTGTTTGTAATTTTATTTATCTTTTTGATTTAGAGTAATTTAAACTTATTTTCCGGAGGTTAGGAAAGAAGTAAGACAAGGGGAAAAATAATTGAACTGAGGAAATTGAAATTCTTAGCAATTGTGGTTTTGCCGGTTGCTTGCCTGCACCTAATTTGGGGCAAGTACGGTTCCTTCTTGTCTCAAAAAAATGAGGAAATCAAGCAGAAGGAGACGAGTTTTTCAGCGCTGATCGACAGCAGCTCATTTGCATTTTGGAAAGAGAGCGATCCTCCTCCTCCCCAAAGATGGAATCACCATCCCATTCCAAAAAGGATATCAGCTTATACAGCCGTCGGCCAGAGTCCGGCTAATGCAACGGGTTATTATGGCCTTCAGGTGTTCATTGCTCCGCAGTATCCTACTTTAAAAGTTCTGCCTTTAGTAGAAGCGAATGGATTTTATTTCTTTGACAACACCTATGGAATCAACCTTGGAATTGGGGGGCGGTACCTTCCTTCACAGTTTCCTGTTATTTTCGGCCTTAATGCGGTAGGAGGGTATTATCAGGGGC
>CAZEYJ010000242.1:0-17060 GCA_964516795.1 uncultured bacterium | reverse complement strand
TCGAGGAGCTGAGGGGTCACTTGGGTTAAGATATGGTTGAGAAGGGTTTGGTAGCGGAGCTTGGCCTCGCTTGGCTCTGAAGGTTGTGCATGGACACAGAGGATGTACTCGAGCTCGTTTGTCCTTGCGACAAGGCGCGATTTGGGGTTGGAAATGGTCAGCAACTGGATCATTTTTAGCAGGTGTTGCGGGATCTCCTCTTGGCGACATAGTCCATCGAAAAGGTCTTCGCACAGCAACCCGAGCAATTTCAGCGCTTTTTCCTCTTCTTCGATCGACAGGAAAAGACCCCAGTCTTTGGAGACCTGCGCGATGCGCATGATCCTGGAGAGGAGCTCAAAGGTTTTGGCGTGGGCGTTTGGATTGATGTCCCAGGACATATACCAAGCATAGAAGTCGGAGACCTGGTCAAATAACCTTTGGCCTCTAGTAGGCGTTGACGTATAGGGAAGCTGGCGGGATCGGTCTGTCCAAGGGGAGGGGGGAGCTTCAAAATCTTTTCCGAGAGGGCTTCCCATGGCAGATCCTAATCAATAGTTTTTTGAGTTATTTTCATTCTGAATTCATTCTCAATTTCATTATATTTATTATTTCATTAGATTAAACATTTTATTTCTATTTAAGCTGTAAGAGTTATTAATAAATTATTGGTTCTTATGTGGTTGACAATGTTTTTCTTTTATTGTTAATTTTTTGTATATTTTATTTTTCTTAAATTGTTGATATTTAACGAGATATATAGGATAGCTTTTCTTTTTTTAAACTATTGTTTGTTAGTGTCTTAAGTTAAAATTTTAGTTGTAATTGATGGTAAACTTCTATTTCTATATAATAAAAAATCTCAAGTTTAATATAAGACTTGTTTTTAAATTTTAATGTTAAAAAGTGAGGTTTTTAATATGAGTTTTACTAATGGAATTGGTCCCTACGGTCGGGGCGGCGTAAATGGAGCTTCCGAAGCTTTTCATTTCGAAGATGATGAAGACCCGGATTTCTGGGCAGCGGTGGCAGAATCTGAAAATTTTGCCTCAAACGGCAGCAGCTCTTCCGGAGTGAGAAATTCAAAGTATGACCCGGTGATGAATGCTGATTATAATGGGGAGTTTTCTACCGGATCTGTTCTTGATAAATCGATGCTGTTGGTTCAAAGAGTGACAGAATTTGATAGCCGGTTTCAAGATATGCAGAAGGGCATGTACGATGAAGCTCAGGCATTAGAAACGCTTAAGAGCCGGATTACTTATTTTACAGGGTGGCACCAACAGATGCAGGCTCAAGCCGTAGAGATGCAATCTTACGTCGTGGAGAAAGCGTCTGGCGAGGATGAGAAGTCTGAGGCTAGCGAGACAGATGAAGGAGTCGATCCTGAGGTCTTAGAAGCGACTACAGAGGTTCTCTCGCAAGGTGCTGTTGCTTTGAAGAATTTAGAAGAGAGGCAGCGGTTTTTAGAAAAAGTGATCCTCCACATCCAGTTTCAAGATGCGCTTAAAGAAGGAGCTCAACGGATAGCCAAAGGAGGAAATTTCAGGCTGGACACTGCTTCACTAGATGATCTAAAAGCTTTTGAAAAAATCGTGATCAGGTCCTTTAACAAGGCTTATTTAAATTCTCAATCAACCGAAGATATTAAAGAAATTGAGGGCTTTAAAGCTGAGTTTGAGCTTAATTATACCCGTTATTTTGCTCAGAAACATGAACAGGTGCAGAAGGGGCTTCGCAATGAGCCTGCACAGGATTTTAGTCAGTTAATGTCATTGATGGGCTCGCTTGCCGGGTTTTTTGTAGATAGAGCAACTCGCCCTCCTGGAGGATTTGATTCCCGGAAGAATGAACAAGCGATGCGTTTGCAGCTAGAAAGTCTGGATTCCCAGATTGAAAAATTGATCGAGGCTCAAGCGAAAGCAGAATCTGAAGGAAATACGGCATTTGATCAAAAAGAGAAATTTCTCCTGGCCATTCAGAACTGTGATCGAGAAGAGCTGGTCAGGTTGGTAAGCGAGTTGAATATGACATCGCGGTCCATATTGATCGAAGCTGTCAGTTCAGAGTTCAAAGTAAAAAAACCAAGTGGCTTAAATCCATTGCAGAAAAGAGAGTTGGCGTCAGGTAAGATGGCGATTACAGATTTATTGTCTAAAGAACAGACTGCAGCTGCTATCAATGTGTTATTTCCTGTGAGCTCTCGAGTTGAGTTGGCTGCAGAATCAATGCGTGATGAGTTCGAAGGGTTTAAGCTCTCTTTTTCTCCTGTTTTGGGCTTGTCCAAACTGCATTTGCAGGATGCTAGCACCTCTCCTAAGGAAAAAGAAGAGGCAGTGGATATGCAAGACGGCGGTCTTTTGGCGGACTCTTCTGAGTTAGAAGGATTCGGAGGCATGAGCGATCTGGAAGGTGAAGCCGGCGAATGGATGGTTGAAGAAGAGTTAGATTAGGAAGATATCACCTTTCTTTAAAAAGCTGTCTGCGCAATTCAAATCGGTAGACGGCCTTTTATTGCGAGCTTTTCTCGCTCAGAGAGAAAAGCTCGTCTATTTTCGATATAGACGCAAATTCTTTAAGAATGCTAGATTTCTTTGTCAGAGACTGTTGTCGTTCAGGCTCTAAGTATAACGTAACATAACTGTCTTTAACCATAGAACCTAGTGAACCATGAAAGATTTTATCGCTTATTTAATTAAAAATTTGGTCGACCAGCCCGATTCCGTCGATGTTCAAGTGTTTGATGGACAGCAAGGAACTGTAATTGAAATTCGCGTCTCTTCAGAAGATGTCGCCAAGGTGGTTGGAAAGCAGGGGCGGACGATCAAATCGCTTCGGACCATCGCCATGACAGTCGGAGCCCGCTTTGGACGCCGTGTTCGCGTTGAGCTTGTCCATTAATTTCTTTTGGGATTGATGAATTAAATTTTTTAGGAGGAGAGGGGTGGGAGCGTCCGGGACGAGCTGTGAAGACAAAGAGCTTCAAATTCTGGTAGGCCGTTTTCCTCTCCCTCAGCAGGAAAAAGTGGTTCCTGCCTCGAAAAAAAAGAAAATTATCATCCTTTCCGGACCTACTGCTGTAGGAAAGACCCAGCTCTCCTTAACAATAGCCAAAGCGATCGGCGGAGAGATCATTTCCGCCGATTCGATGCAGGTCTATCGGGGAATGGATATTGGCACGGCCAAAGTTGGAATGGAGGAGAGAAGGCAAATCCCCCATCATCTCATCGACAGCCGCGATTTGGACGAAAGTTTCAACGTCGTTGAGTTCTACCAAGAAGCGTGCCAAGCGATCAAGGAGGTCTTTGCCAAGGGTGCTGTCCCCATCGTCGTTGGCGGGACCGGCTTTTATATCCATTCGTTGATCTACGGCCCCCCTAGCGGCCCGGCCTCTGTCCCTTCGTTGCGGCGCCAACTTGAGGAGGAGATGGAGCAGAAAGGGTCTGAAGCGCTCTATGAGCGGCTGAAGGAAAAAGACCCAGTTTATGCGGCCAGCATCACCCAGCGGGACCGTCATAAGATCATCCGGGCCCTTGAGATCATCGCCATTACCAGCCAAAAAGTCTCCCATTTGCCCAAACCTTCGACCGAGAACGTCGATCTTTACGATTTCCGGTGTTGGTTCATCTATATGCCGAGAGAAGTGCTCTATCCGAGGATCGAGCAACGCTGCGATCAGATGTTGGCCGCCCATTTTCTTGAAGAGGTGGTCCGACTGGAAAAAGAGGGGCTAGGCAGCAATCCGACAGCTTCTCAGGCAATTGGCTATAGGCAGGCATTGGAGTTCCTTAGTTCCCCTCGGAGTCCTGAAGATTGGGAGCGTTTTGTCGTTGAGTTCAAGCAGGCTTCCCGACGCTACGCTAAAAGGCAGTTCACTTGGTTTAGGCGGGAGCCGCTGTTCCGATGGATCAACGTAAGCGAAATTCCTCATGAAACGGCGGCAGAAATGATAATTCAGGACTATGAACGCAGTTTTTGAGTCATTTTAGGGATATTTACTTCACCAAAAAGTCAATATTCTTTAGTATACTCCCTACAACTCAATACTTAAATCAACCCCATGCAGCAAGTTAACACTATGAGCATAGATAACGAAGTTCCCGATGAATTCAATCAGCCTTTTTCAGAAGAGGTTAGATCTGAGCTTTCCGACGTGGCAGGTCAAGAGAGTCTGCAGTCCCCGGTTTGCGAAGAAAAAGGCAGTGAAGAGAAAAAGAAGGGGGGAACTCCGCAATTCGCTAAATTTCTTGAGGCATTTGAGGGGAAGTCCGCTCCTGAGGACAAAATCCGAGAAGGGATCGAGTTCATGCGAGGAGCTCTAGTGAGCCAGGGGGCGCCTCGTTTCCGCGATTTCTGGGAAGGGCGGAAGTTGTGCTTGCCTCTGTTTAAGGAAAATTTGTCCCCCAAAGTCCGTTCCCAGCTATGGAACGAATATATTGAGCTGTCCGGCGAGGCTAGGCGCCTTAAAGAGATCCTTGACGAGCAGTCGGCTTTTGCTGTTGAGCAGATCGAACTGGCGATTCAGGCGATAGAGAGGGATATTGAGCACTACGATGTGATGTTGTCCCATGTGCAAGAGGTGGTCTTTCCCCATTCGTGCGTCTCGCTGAAAAGAAAGCAGGGTTTCTATTCCCAGCTGCAAAAAGAGCTTTCCGTTCTGAATGCCCTTGCTGCGAAGATCAATGGACTGCGCAAAGAGGTGGTAAAAACTGAGATGCGGATCAGGACGAAGAACAAGCTCTTTGAGCAGCTTTCTTTGTGCGGAGACCGCGTGTTTCCTCGGCGTAAGGAATTGATCAAAACTCTTTCCCAAGAATTTTCCCAGGACGTCGAGCAATTTGTGGCCTCCCACTTTGAAAAAGAGGAACAACAAGGCGTCCCCCTTTATGCCCTGCGAGAGGAAATTAAAGCCTTGCAATCGATGGCAAAGGTATTGACGCTCAATACCCATTCTTTCACTGAGACCCGCCTCAAGCTATCGGGCTGCTGGGACAAACTGAAAGATCTTGAGAAGGACAGAAAAAAAGAGTTTGCGCAGAAGAAGCAGACCTTCAAGCAGAATTTTGATGCTGTGATGGAGAAGATCACCGCGTTTGCCGAGTTATGCAAAGGGGAGATCACCCTTGCTGAAGCCAATCAGCAGTCCGCCGATATCCTTGCTTTTATGCAAGGTGTGGAGCTGGGGAGAGAGGAGGTCCGCTCTTTAAGAGAAGAACTGGCCAATGCCAAACGTCCTATTGTAGATAAAGCTAAAGAAGAAGAGAACGAACGGCAAAGAAAAGAAAGAGAAGCTGAAGTCTTGCGGCGTGAAAAAATTAATGGAATCAAAGAACAGCTTCAAGAGCTTCTTACCGGCCAAGATAAGACCGATATTGACCAAGTCGTTGAAAAACGGGATCAGCTTTTGCAGGAATTCGAAGCGATTGCGATGAGCAAGGCGGAAAGGCAGATCATCGAAAGGCAGTTCAAGCAGGCTAAGGACCTGATCAACGAGAGGAAGGGGCGTCTTTTAATGAACCTTTCTGAGGACAGCCTCAAATTGATCGAGCAGCTTCAAGAGATGCTTGATGAGTATAAAGATAGGCGTACGGAAATTAAAGATCAGCTCGAAACCTATCGAAAGGCGCTGGGCGGATCAGGCTTTGACTTTGAAAAGGCGATGATGTACCGTGAGCTTATAGAGGCTGAAAAGGTCAGTTTGGACAAACTGAACAGCTCGATTAGCGAAATTGAGGACAAAATTGCTGAAATTGAAGGATAGGATGAAATGGTCTCGATTGAGCGTTTTTGATCTGGACCATACCCTAGTTAAAGGTAATTCCAGTTTGAATTTTTGCCTTTACCTTGTCTCTAAGAACGTTTTGCCTTGGTTCAGCTTAAGTTATGCATTGATCTATTATATCAGGCATTGTTGCTTTGGGTTGTCCCTGGAGCGGCTTCATACATCTATTTTCCGGGTCCTTTTGCGCGGTAAATCGCTTACCCTCTTAGAGGAACATGTGGATGACTTTGCGGCTTGTTATCTTGAAAAAGCTGTGAATGCCTCAACTTTTTTGCGCTTGAGATTGGCGCAGCATTTAGGCGATTACACAGTGATCTTATCGAATTCACCGGGCTTTCTCGTCGGAGCATTTGCAAGATCTTTAGGAGTGGACGAATGGCGCGCGACTCAGTATGGGGTCGATGAAAAGAAAAACTTAAGCCAGATCGACCAGATCCTTCAAGGGCAGGACAAAGCTGATTATGTCAATAAAGCGCTCTCCCGTTTAGAGATCGCTAAAAAGGATGTAACGGCCTATTCAGACAGTTATCTCGATCTTCCCTTCTTGCTCAGCGCAGGAAACCCTGTTGTTGTCAGTCCGGACCGAAAGCTGCGCAAGTACTCTTGCTTAAACCAATGGACAGTCATATGAGATCTAAGGTGGGGTTGTTCGGAGGAACGTTTGATCCCATTCATTTTGGGCATATCAATTTAGCATTGGCCCTTGCTGAAGCTCACAGTCTCGATGAGGTTATTTTTTGCCCCACGGCAGTTTCTCCGTTCAAAGAAAGCAGGCCTCCTAAGGCAAGTCAAGAGCATAGGAAAGAGATGGTCCGTTTAGCGATCGCGCCTCTCGAACGTTTCTCCCTGCTGACGACAGAGTTGGAGCGAGGGGGGACGAGCTATACGATCGATACGATCCACGACGTGTTAGAGCTGGCGAAAGCCCAGGAAAAAGAGATTGAGCTTTTTTTAATGCTAGGAGAAGACGCCCTTCACCATTTTCATGAGTGGAAGGAGATCGAAGGGATTCTTCGTTTAGCGCCTCCTTTAACAGGTGCAAGGACGGCTCAGACCTCTCCTCAATTGGATTTTTTCTCTCCTTTGGCAACCGATATCATCCGCCAGGGAATGACAAAGGTCCCTATTATGGAAATCAGTAGCACCGCGATTCGAGAGAGATTGTCGCGGGGGCAGTATTGCGGCCACTGGGTTCCTGAGGCTGTTTTAGAGTATATTAATCGTCATCAACTTTATTTGGGATAATGCATGAGTGTAGATCCGATGTTCGCCTTAAATTCTGTGGCTCAAGCCATTTTTGATAAAAAAGGATTTAATATTTTAGCCCTTGATATTCGAGGGGTCTCTTCCTTGACCGATTTTGTCGTAATCGCGGAAGGCAATGTCGATAAGCATGTAAAGGCGATTGCGTCGGCAGTCATTGAGAATCTCAAATCATTGGGGATCCGCCCTCTTCATACAGAAGGCATGCCGATGGGAGACTGGGTGGTGATCGACTACATGGACATCATGGTCCATCTGTTCATGCCGGGGCTCCGCGAGAAGTATTTACTTGAGCAGCTGTGGCGGGACGGTTCCATTGTCGATCTCCAGATCGATACTTCGGTCAACGTCTCCTAACTTGGGGGATTTCCCAAGCTAGATGCAATTAAATCATTTTTTTGAAAAAGACGGCTGTTAGAATGATATCGGGTGACACGGCTCTAGCGGCCGCCTTTTTTAAAAAAATGATTTAATTATATATGCCCTGGACTCTCTCTTTTTCAGGGTTGCGGTTTTAATGGTATTTTATTATTCTTTCCCTTCATCATGGGAGCATTATGGATAGAAAGAAAAAGCGTATTGTAGTCACTGGGATGGGCGTTGTTTCCTGTTTTGGAAATGATGTCGATGCCTTTTACGATCAATTGCTTGCAGGCAAAAGCGGGATTGTCCCGATCGAGGAATTTCCTTGTCAAGATTTTCCTACTCGATTTGCCGGGGCAATACGGAATTTCGAAGTAGGGGAGTACCTCGATAAAAAGCAGGCCCGGCGCGTCGATCCGTTCATTCGCTATACTGTTGTAGCTGGTAAGAAAGCCTTGGAAAAAGGAGGGCTTTCAAAAGAAAATTTGGAAAAACTCGATAAAAAGCGTTGCGGCGTCTTGATCGGTTCCGGCATGGGCGGGATGAATGTTTTCTATGACGGCACGGAGACTTTGCTTACCAAAGGATTTAAGAGGATTACCCCTTTCTTCGTCCCTTACATCATCACGAACATGGGTGGAGCCTTATTAGCGATCGACCTAGGCTTCATGGGGCCGAACTATTCGATTTCGACAGCTTGTGCAACGGCTAACTATTGCATTCATGCTGCTGCGCAGCATATCCGCAACGGGGAAGCTGACCTCATATTGTGCGGAGGCGCTGAGTCTCCGATCAATCCGATCGGCGTAGCCGGGTTCGTAGCCTGCAAGGCATTGTCTGAGCGGAACGATGAGGCGACAAAGGCATCTCGTCCTTGGGATAAAAAACGGGATGGCTTTGTGATTGGAGAAGGCGCCGGGGTCTTATTGCTTGAGAGCTTGGAGCACGCTTTAGCGCGTGGAGCCCCGATCTATGCAGAATACTTGGGCGGTGGCATTTCGTGCGATGCCCACCATATGACCGATCCTCGGGATGATGGCCTCGGAGTTGGGCTTTGCATCGCGAATGCGATCGAAGAAGCGGGGATCTGCAAAGAGGATATCAATTATATTAACGCGCATGCGACATCCACCTTAGCGGGAGATCTGTGCGAGGTCAGGGCGATCAAGAAGGTGTTCGGACCGCATGTCTCTCAGATTAAAATGAATGCAACAAAGTCGATGATCGGCCATTGCCTTGGCGCTGCTGGCGGGATCGAGGCGATAGCCACGATCAAGGCGATTGAAACGGGAATGTTGCATCCGACGATCAATCTTGAAGAGCCTGAAGAAGAGCTTGGAGATATCGATGTCGTTCCTAATGTTGCTAAACCCCACTCGATCAAGGTTGCTTTAAGCAACTCATTTGGTTTTGGCGGACATAATTCATCCCTTTTATTTGCAGCATATCGCCCATGATCACGATCGATTCGTATGGCATTATCCCGTTGAAGCAGGAAAAAGAGCACTGGAAGGTGTTGCTTATCCTGCATCGCGAAGGGAACCATTGGGGATTTCCTAAAGGGCGGGCTGAAGCGGGGGAAAATTCACTTGAAGCGGCGACGCGCGAGCTAAAAGAAGAAACGGGATTGGATGTTACCAAGGTGTTGACGCCCGATCCTTTGATTGAAAAATATCAGTTTCGTCGCAAACAGAAGCATATTTTGAAGACGGTCCACTATTTTGCCGCTTGCGTTTCGGGTGAAATGCACCTTCAAGAGAAAGAGATCCGCGATGCGAAATGGATCGATTTAACTGAAGCGGCAAGCCATCTTACGTTCAAAGAAGCTCAGAATATTTGCCAGCAAGTGATCGATTATCTTTATGGAAAGGGTAAGTGATTTCTCGATTTAAATCCTATGTAAGGCAGTCAATGGCCCATCTTTTTCCATCAATGACAGCGCCGCGCATTGAGATTTTTATGCGCCATTGCCATTATTCCGAAGTTAGCGTCCATAAGGGGCGCTTTTCTAATTTCAGTAGAGAAAAGTGTTTTCGGAATCTGCTTGCAACAGCAGATGCCGAACGGGTCAATATGACCTTTTTCCTCGATACTTTTTACCCTACAGAACAAAAGCATTTCATAGCGGAGCAGTCCCGCTATCCTGTTATCGAGATCAAAGCCGGCAATGAGGCAGCTTCTTTTTTAGCCATGCTCGATCATGTTGCTGCGCTTCGGTTAAAGCCTGATACGATCGTCTATTTTTTAGAGGATGATTATGTTCATAGGCCCGGCTGGGTCGATGTGCTCGTTGAAGGAGTAAGCCTGCCTTCCGTCGACTATGTCACTCTTTTTGACCATCGAGATAAGTATTTTTCCCCTTCTTATTCTAGTTTGCATTCGCGCATTTTTCATACAAGAACATGCCATTGGAGAACGACGCCTTCGACCACGAACACGTATGCCATGCGGTTTGAGACATTGATGAAGCACTTGCCTGTCCACAGGGCTTTTTCGGAAGGGCGTAAGATTTCGGCGGACCATGATAAGTTTTGCAGGCTTCAGGAGATGGGGGCAGTCCTCGTTTCTTCTATTCCGGGGTTTTCGACCCATGTTGAGCCGGAATTTGCCTCCCCATGTGCAGATTGGGAGGGGATCCTCTCAGGTTATACCGAAACAACCTGAAGAATCGGGAATTCGGCAAGGAAGCTCTTCAATATGATGATCTGACCCGAAGCGACAGTGTTCATAGACACGGCCTGAGGATCAGATCAACATATTGAAGAAAAGCCGACGTAGTCGAAAATTGATTCTTCAGGTTGTTTCGGTATAGACTGAAATAACGTGAAGAATGTGGAATTTGACGTAGCTGAAATCCGCTCGGGATATATGCAGTTGAAGCCCGTTCGGTATATATAGTGATGTGAAAAATAGATTGAATTTGGTATGCTTTAGCTTTAATGTTTTTTTGGAGATGTTGATATGGCAATGAACTATTCCTATTCATTAACGAAAACAATCGACAACCGCTCCTGGTTAAAGGAGATTTTAATCGTCTTAGGCGCGAGCGTTGTGATCGCTTTGTTCGCCCCTATTTCGATCCGTTTACCCTTTACTCCTGTTCCGATTGCAACGCAAGGACATGTTGTGCTGCTCCTCGGCCTACTGATGGGAAGCCGAAGGGCCTCAATGGCAGTTTTGGCTTATTTGGCCCAAGGGGCGATTGGCCTGCCTGTTTTTTCCGGAGGTCATTTTGGGCTTCTTTGGCTTGCAGGGCCTACCGGAGGATATCTGCTTGGATACCTTGCTGGAGCTTATGTCGCAGGGCTTCTGATGGAAAGGAGCGCAGAGAGGACATCCCGCCGGGCTTTTTTTGCAATGGCGGCAGGGAATCTGGTGATTTACTTCTTTGGTCTTAGCTGGCTCTTCCAGTTTGTTGGGCTTAAGGCGGCCATCACATTGGGCATGTTGCCATTTGTTATCGGCGATCTGTTCAAATTGATTGTATGCGCTCGTCTTGCTAAGACTTTTAAAGCTTGCTCATAAGTCATCTGCTTAAAGCATCTCCCGATGAGTCATTTTTCTAGTGGAAAATGGCTCGTCGCAAAGGTGTAGCCACACTTAGCTGCCTCCCGAATCCATTATCTTGTCCATCTTATTAACCCAACTTGCGCCCTATCCTCCCCTAGACGTGTTGCGAGATAGAGGAGATCCGAGATTCGCGAGGAAGCTAAGGTGTAAACACCTTGGCTTCGTCGTGAACCTTGTACCTCGTCTATTGCAGCTAAAGTCTCGGACAAGATAGGGGGCAAGTTGTGTGAATAGACCGATTGGGAACTTGAGGAGAGCTTCTAAGGTCTGGGTTCACTCGCTGATCGTACGATCATATGCAACCCAAGCCCGTTGGGCCGGCCGAGTTTGCTCAGGATTGTTCAGGGTACTGTCATAAACAGGGGAACGCCCAGCTCCGAGGGGAAGCCGGTTGTTGGTCTGCATTTGCTTTAAGCGGTCAGCTCCTTGAAGCATTGTATTTTCTGTCGAAGTCTCTTGAGGGGTTTTCTTGGATTCAACCTCAGAGATCGACTGTGAAGGGGAGTTGCCAGGTTGTCTGTGTACGGGTTTTATCATAGAAGCTCCTCTGCCAAGTATGCGAGTTGAATATGAACGCTACCTTACAACGAATGCTAGATTTTGTTAAACAAAAAGTAGTATTTTTTTGAAATTTAATTTTATCTTTAATTGTTCTTTAAGAATCTTCGAGGGCTTTTTTGGACGGGCGTTGCGAAGCTTGCTCGCGCAGCAGTTTTGCTACCTGCCCGATCTGATTGCGGATGGAAGGTCCTAGCATTTCTGAAGAGAGGATCTTAGCTTGCTTTTCGTTAAGTTTCAGCGTTGTTGTCACTTTGACTTCTTTGCGCAAGAGGGAAGCGACTTCTTGGATCGCAACGATCAGGGATTTTTTTTGGGAGCTTTGTTCATTATTTTCTGGATTGGTTTCTTTATTGTTCATATAGACGTGTTTTTAGTTTGTTTTATTCCTTTAATGTTAATTGTTGGTTATTTTTCTTAATATGTCAAATAGTTTGTTGTTTTAGTTTCGGTCGGTGCAGATTGTACTAGAAATCATATTCGGTTTTTTTTAGAATTTTTTTATGCCGCAAGGTGCAAATTCAGGTTTTGCCTCATGTTACAAGATCTTATTTCCCGGTTTCTTCTGTTGTTTCTTCCGCCGCTTGTCCGCTTGCTTGTCTTTTTGCGCTACCGATTGGAAATTGTCGGACTTGAGCGGCTGACCTCCGATTGCTTTAAAAGGGGCGGGGGGATCGTTTTTTTGCCGAACCATCCTGCGGAGATCGATCCGGTGATCTTGGAGTCTGTCCTATGGAAGAAATTTAAGCCGCGCCCTTTAGTGGTCCAGCATTTTTACGATCTGAAGGGATTCCGGTTTTTTATGGACGCCGTAAAAGCTTTGCCCCTTCCTTCAATGGACCATCAGGCAAACAAATGGCGGGCAAAAAAAGTAAAGAAGCAGTTTGATCAGGTGGTTGCGGAATTAAAGAAGAACGAGAATTTTCTGATCTATCCTTCGGGAAGGTTGAAGGTCTCTGGAAAGGAATTAATCGGAGGGGCTTCCTTTGTCCACGATCTGCTCCAAGCCTGTCCCGAGGCTAACGTTGTGCTTGTTAGGACGACCGGATTATGGGGGAGCCAATTTTCGAGGGCGATTACGGGAAATTCTCCCGACTTTGGCAAGGTGTTGTGGCGTTGTTTGATTATTTTGCTCAAGAATGCGATCTTTTTTGCTCCAAGGCGGAGCATCCGGATCGATATTGAGCCTGCCCCTCAAGATTTTCCCTATGGAGGAAGCCGCCTCGAGCTGAATAAATATTTGGAAGGATGGTACAATCGGTATACTAACCAGGCCGGCTCTGTAGATGCTGCCGAGTCGCTTTCTCTTGTCTCTTATGCGTTTTGGAGAAGGGAGCTTCCTTCTGTTGCCGTGAGCTCAGGGGGGATTGAGCTGCAGGAAGTGGAGATCAAACCTGTTGCGCGCCATATTCAAGATGAGGTGTTTAGGGAGATCGCCCGCTTGGCAAGGCGTCCGGTCGACCAAGTTGACAGGAAGATGCACCTTTCTCATGATCTAGGGCTTGACTCTCTGGACATTGCTGAGATTTATGTCTTTTTGGACCAGCGGTACGACGTGACCGATCTTGTCCCTGGCGATTTGACCCGTGTTGAGGAGGTGTTGCAGGCTGCTGCCGGTTTTAAAAGGGAGAGGGAAGACCAGTCCATCAAAAAAGAGGGGAAGTTTGCTTGGCCAAAAGAGCTGCGCCATCGGGCTGCCGGCCTGCTCAGCGAGCGGTCGGTGCAGGAGGCTTTTTTATTGAATTGCGACCTGATGGGAAAGCAGGTGGCCTGCGTCGATGCGGTTTCGGGAGTTTTAACCTATCGCCGCATGAAACTGGGGGCTTTGGTATTGGCGGATAAGATACGGCAGATGCCCGGCGATCGAATCGGGATCATGCTCCCTTCTTCATCGGGAGCTTTTCTTGTCGTTTTGGCCGTGCTATTGGCGGGCAAAGTGCCTGTGATGGTCAATTGGACATCCGGGATCAAAGCGCTCGATCATGTTGTGGATGTCACCCAGCTGCGTTCTGTCATTACCTCGGAACGCTTTCTTGACCGTTTAGAAAATGGAGACCTTGGAAAGATTGAAGGGCTTTTTCTCTTTTTGGAAGAGGTGCGGGCCTCGATAGGGTGGAAAGAAAAGGTTTGGGGGATGGCGCTCAGTTGGCTTAAGGCTCCTGCATTGTTAAGAAGGATCAAGCTGGATCAGATCTCTGCTTCCGATATGGCTGTTTTGCTTTTTACCTCGGGAACGGAGACCTTGCCTAAAGGGGTCCCTCTTTCCCACAGAAATATCTTGAGCAATCAACAATCGGCCCTGAGCTGTGTAGAGCTCAAGGGACATGATATCCTCTATGGAGTCTTGCCTCCGTTTCATTCTTTCGGTTTTTCTGTCACAGGGCTCCTTCCTTTGCTTGCCGGCTTAAGGGTCTGTTATGCTCCCGATCCAACCGACAGCCATGGGATGGTCCATGACATCGAGCGGTGGCGCCCCACTCTTTTCTGCTGCGCGCCGAGTTTTATCCGCGCTTTGTTCCGGGTAGCCGATCCGGAAAAGATCCGATCGCTCAGGCTGATCGTTTCGGGTGCGGAAAAAACGCCTCAGGAACTTTTTGATTATGTCAGCCAGCACCTTCCCTCTTCCTTGCTGATCGAAGGATATGGGATCACGGAGTGCAGCCCGATCGTCACATTGGAACGCCCGGGGGAGCCGCATGTTGGAGTAGGAAGAGCGCTTCCGGGGGTTGAGCTGGTCGTCTTTGATTCAGCAACTTTGCAACCCCTTCCTAGAGGTGAAGAAGGGGAGATCGGGATTTCAGGCCCCAACGTCTTTAATGGCTATTTTGGTACCCCTCGTAATCCTTTTGTCGTGGTAGATGGAAAAACATGGTATGCTTCGGGTGATAGGGGATACCTCGATCCTCAAGGGAACCTTATCCTGTCGGGCAGGTTGAAGCGCTTTGTCAAGATCGGAGGCGAGATGGTAAGCTTAGGAGGGTTGGAAGATGAGCTGCTGCGGCTTGCCCAAGAAAGGAAATGGGCCTCATTAGGGGATGAGGGGCCTCCCCTTGCCATCAGTGTTCGGGAAAAAGAGAGCAACAAACCTGAGATCGTCCTATTTGTTATCTTCCCTGTCACCAAAGAGGAGGTGAATACGGCTTTAAAAGAGGGGGGGTATAGCCGCCTTGTGAAAATAGGTGAAGTAAAACAGCTCGATGCGATACCCTTGACGGGGACTGGGAAAACCCATTACCGGCTTTTAGATGAAACTTACTTGGGTTGTTAAAAAATAAACTATGACGTCATTGCATTCGATCCGCTTGAAACTATTTAATACAGAGTCCCGAGAAAATGAGGAGATCTCCCCTTTGGACGGGAAGGTTTTGCGCATGTATACTTGCGGGCCTACTGTTTACAATTTTGCCCATATCGGCAACTTCCGCACCTATGTGTTCGAAGACCTTTTGCGGCGGACGTTGAAATTTTTTGGTTTTCAGGTGGTCCAGGTCATGAACCTGACCGATATCGATGATAAGACGCTCAAAGGCGCTATTGAGAAGAAGGTCAGCTTGGAGGCGTTCACCAGGCCTTTCATCGATGCTTTCTTTGAAGACCTGCAGACGCTGAATATTGAGAAGGCGGAACATTACCCCGCTGCGACCCATTATATCTCTGAGATGATCGCAATCATCCAAAACCTTCTTGACAAGGGAGTTGCCTATCGTGGAAGCGATGGGAGCGTCTATTTTGCGATCCATCGCTTTCCTTCTTATGGAAGGCTCTCCCATTTGCACCTGCAGGACTTGCAGGCAGGCGCCTCGGAGAGGGTTTTCCAAGATGAATACGACAAGGAGAATGTCTCCGATTTTGTCCTTTGGAAAGCTTACGATCCGGCCAGGGACGGGGATATTTATTGGGAGAGCCCTTTTGGAAAAGGAAGGCCCGGCTGGCATATCGAGTGTTCGGCGATGGCGATGAAGCTGCTTGGGAATAGTATCGACATCCATGTTGGCGGCGTCGATAACATGTTCCCCCATCATGAAAATGAGATTGCCCAATCGGAAGCCTATTCATGCTGCCGCTTTGTCAAGCATTGGCTTCATGCAGAGCACCTGCTCGTCGACCACAAGAAGATGTCAAAAAGCCTAAAGAACTTTTTCACTCTTCGCGATCTGCTGAGCAAGGGGTATACAGGGCGCCAGGTCCGTTATATGCTGCTCCAGGCCCATTACCGGACGCAGCTCAATTTTACTCTGGCAGGCCTTGATGCGGTGGCCTCTACGCTGCAGCGGCTGGCCGATTTTATTTTGAGATTGAACGAGATCCGCCGTGAAAGGATGATCAAGGCGTTCGACCTGATTTTGGATAAAGCCCTTCCCAACACCCCGCTGAAAAAACAAATCCATGAGAGGATCCTTTTCGACATCCAATCGGAAAAGCAGAGGGATATCCTCGATCCGACGGTTCTAAAGCCGATTTTGGCCCGTTCTTTAGTTCAAGAATCGGACAAAAAGGGGATTGAAGACAGGATCTTGAACGCCGTGTTGGAAAATAAAGGGGTAGGCCTCCTTAAACCTCTTTTAGAAAAGCATTTAAAAGAGGTTCCGGAAGGGCAGAAAGTGCTTAGCGTCATTATCCATGAGGTGCGCAATGAGCAGGACAGAGATATTTTGGATCCAAGTTTTATGAAGCCGATTTTGAGCAAGGCCCTTAAAGGCATTTCTTCTCAAACCGATGTCGTGAATGAGATTTTACATGGGATCCATGAGAAAAAGAGCCATGGGCTCGTCTTTCCTATTTTGGAGAAGACGGAGATCGCTTTTAAGTCCCATTTGGCGGATGATCTGAATATTTCCGCAGCGCTTGCCACTATTTTTGATCTCGTTCGTGAAATCAATGTCCTTTGCGACCAGGGGAAGATCGGGATCCGCGAAGCGGAAGATGTTTTGGACTTCTTGCGCAAAATCGATGCTGTCCTTGGCGTGCTTCCGCTTGACCAAGAGGAAGAAGAGATCTCGGCAGATCTGCAAAAGGCGTTGTATCAGCGGGAAAAGGCCCGCAGGGAAAAAAATTGGAAGGTTGCCGACGAATGCCGGCTTCTCATCCAGAATGCCGGGTATTTGATCGACGATACCCCCTCAGGCCCCCGCTTAAAAAAAATACGGAAATTGACATGAGCAAAAAAGCAACAACAAAAGATGAACTTTTCCTAGTCAAGCTTTATCAGATGGCCAGCCAGCTAGGCGGCCCCTTTGAGGAGATCGACCGGTACGCAATTGGGCGCGCCATTGGTCAGAATGACAAAGGGATCAATGCGATCTCCCGTCTGCTAGCCCAGGCCAATTTCATCAAGAACGGCGAAGGGAACGCAGTCTATCTGACCCCGCACGGCCTCAACCTCGTCCACCAGCTCCTCGAGCAGTGATCAATACATTTCGAAAAACAGCCTAAACAAGCGAAGGTTAGTCTATTAACCCAACTTGTCCCCTAACCTCCCTTAGACGCGATAGCGAGATGGACAAAATGCAAGATTCGTGAGGAAGCCAAGGTCGAGACCTTGGCG
>CAZEYJ010000241.1:0-2326 GCA_964516795.1 uncultured bacterium | reverse complement strand
CAAACTAAAAGGGTTTGAGGTATTGCCAGAGGTTGATCCCCATGGGAAGAAGAAGCTTGTGCAAGGTGTTGATGGGAAATCCCATCACATTGTAATAGCATCCGTCGATCCGGTCGACAATGATGCAGCCCGATTTTTGGATGGCGTAGCCTGCTGCCTTGTCCATCGGAGAACAGTGGGCGAGGTAAAGCTCGATCTGTTCCGGCGTCAGCTTGTGAAAGAGGACCTTGGTCTCTTCAACATCGGCCAGATGGACTGCCCCTTGTTGGACGGAGACCGCTGTGTAGACGTGGTGCCAGTTTCCTGCCAGTTCCTGAAGCATTTTTTTTGCTTCGGATAGATCCCTTGGCTTATTATAAATTTGACGATGGCAATAGACCACACTATCGGCTGTAATGATCAGATCTTGCGGAAACCGTTTAGCAAGCTGTTCATTCTTTTTTTGAGAGAGTTCGAGCACGTAGGCGACCGGATCCCCTGAAAACAGAACGCTCTCTTCATCGAAATGGGAGGGGATCTGTTCAAAAGGAAGGGTAAAATAGCTTAAAATTTCTTTTCGCCGAGGCGATTGGGATCCTAAAATAATGCGCATAGAGCCTTGATCATAAAACAAGTGCTTGCTTTTCGCAACTAATAACCCAACTTGTCTTGCCCGAATACGTTCGGTATAGCTCCATCCATGATCTATTGCATTTCTCTCCTTACCAAGGTGTTGATAGTTTGATAAGGAAAAGAACACAACAGCCCCCGCTAATCTGCCCGCGTTGGACAGCTGCTGAATTTCAAACCTGCTTGGACCTCTAAATTTTTTGAGTTTAAGTATACAGCGCCGGATTTGCCTGGTCCAAATTCAAGACATTTCCTTTGCTAACTCCCAATTTTTGACAGCGTTTTGGTATTTACTGCTCCCTCAGCGTTCAAATTTATTCTTATCGATTTATTTTTTTTATTAGTTTTTTCCTGGCTGCAAGGAGATTTTTAGCAGATTGATTTTTAGAGGGTTAAGATGAAACAAGCTTTTTGTCTTTTCTTAATATTGCCTTAATATTTATGATCTATGATCCAACGTGAAAAAAAGCACAGTTCTGTCAAGTTGAAGGGCTCAAATTTCAACAATTAGCAGGCATGTGTTTTTAACAGTTTTTAACAAACCCAGAGAGGAGGTTTTTATATATGGCACAGCCAGTCAATGCACCAGCAGTACCACCTGTATTAGAACAAGTAGTATTGAATCTACCAGAAGCGCAAGCTCCAGCTGCCCCACAAGGTCTAGCAGCAGCCCAAGATAGAATTGAAGCAGCAGCTCCACAAGAGCAGCAAGCTCCTGAAGCTCCAGCAGCTAGTCCAGGAATTTTAAGCCAATTCGGTGCTTGCATTCAGAGCGTCATCGATGCAGTTAAAGGAAAATTCGAACAGTTGTTTAATTGGATCAGCAGCTTTTTCGTAGCAGCTCCAGCAGAGCAACCAGCAGGTGAGCAAGTTCCTCCTCCAGCAGGTGAGCAAGTTCCTCCTCCACAGGTTGAGATACCATCAGCAGCTCCAGTTAACGAAGAAGCTAATGCAGCTCCAGTTAACGCAGCTCCAGTTAACGAAGTTCTAGTTGACGATATTGACGAATAATCTGCTGACTTGTCGGTTGTCTAAACTGACAGAAAAGCGACACGGGATTCCGTGTCGCTTTTTTTTTGCATCAGCGTCGATATACCGAAATAAACTGAAGAATCGGGTTTTGGCTTCGTCGGCTTTTCTTCAATATTTTGATTTGATCCGAAAGGGCAGTGTTCAAGGGGCAGTGTTCATAGACACGGCCCGAGGATCAGATCAAAATATTGAAGAGCCTTCTGGCCAAATTCCCGATTCTTCAGGTTATTTCGGTATAGTCGTTGCTCTATGCAAGTTTTGAAATGATAAGGATAACACATCTTAAGAGATATTAAGTAAATGAAGTGGTCCCAACCTGATTCTTGAGGTTGCTTTCGTTAGTGCTCATCTTCTTTTGGAGCATTTTTTTACTCTAAAATTTTCTTTTTCTTTCGTGTTTTTAAGTTGTTGGTTTTTATTGGCTTGAGTAATTTGACTTTTTATCTTTTCTTAATAATGTCTTAATATTTATCATGTATGATCATCGCAAAAAAAAGCCCCCTTGCGTCTAGAAGAGATCTAAAAAATGTGGGCTTTTGAGAGTTTTTCAACAATCCATAGAGGGAGGTTTTAAGATATGGCTGCACCAGTAGTACAACCACTCGTAGGTAATCAAGCAATACCGGCAAATCCGGTTCCAGTCAATTCAGTTCCAAGTCCATCAGCTAGTGGAATTGCTGCAACC
>CAZEYJ010000240.1:0-3006 GCA_964516795.1 uncultured bacterium | reverse complement strand
GCCTGGGCCACGATCTCCGCAGCAGAGGCGGACGCCTTAGAGGTCAGCACGACCATCGGGCCCGAATAGTAGCTTCTTCCGTCAATATCCCGCAGATACTGGACTTCTCCTTGAGAGTACTTGGAGATCACGATGACTCCGGAAGAGACGAACAGCCCTGCGACCTTGACGGCTTGGTTCAAGAAACCTCCTGAGTTCTCGCGCATATCGAGGACCACCCCGTAAATCGTCCCTTCCTTTTTCAAGGCGTGAAGAGCTTCCCTGATATCTTTCTCGCAGCTCGAATCATCCCCGCTTTCATAAAACGAGGGGAGGACCAACTTGGCGATAATCCCATCGGCATACGGTTCAAAGGAGTACTGGAGCCTTTCGTCCTGCATCACGATCTTTTCCCGCTTCAACTCGACTTCATAGAGGACTCCGTCTTGACTGCCTACGACCCTCTTAAACACAATCTTGACACTGCCGGAGCCCGGCGCTTGAAGTCTCTGCAAGATCTCCTCGTAGGAGGCCCCATCGACAGGAGCTCCATTAATTTGAACGATCAAGTCGCCCTGGGCTATCTTTCCCGATTTTTCAGCAGGGCCGCCTTTGATAAGATCGTTAATGACCACCCCATTGATCCCCTCTCGGAGGATCACACCAACCCCTTCAAACTGCTTCTCCAGGCTGGCCCTCATCTCAAACGCCTCTTCGGGGGTAAAATAGGAGGTGTGGGCGTCTAGGCTCTTGGCCATCGCCCTAAGGGTGTGCATCGCCAGACAATGCTCAGACAGTTCCTCGGAGATCTTCTTACCGTTGGCATCTAGGGTCAAATAGGGGTTTTCATACCGGCCAAGCCTCTTTTCCCATAAAGCAAAGACTTTTTGCCTGTTTTGGGGGTTCCATTCCATTCTGTCATCCCATTTTTTCTCTATGGCAAGCAACCGGATCAACTGGGTGCGGATCCTCTCCTTAAGCTCCTGTTCGCTATGAGCATAATCCAGGTAAGACTCCCCCCCTTCCGGATAAACAGGGATGGCATTGCTCAAGATCAGCTCGCGCTGGATCTCAGCCCGGATCTTGCGGGCCCTCATAATCGAATTCTGGATCACCTGGTTCAACGCAGCAAACTCCGATAAGTCATCTTTCTGATATTTGCGGATGACAGCCTGAAGCTGGCTCTCTTTGGCATCTAAAAAGGTCTTAGCCTCGCTGGCCAGTAGATAATTTTTTTCCAGGTCGAACTGCTGGATGTAAAGCTTGAGGGATCGCCTGGCTAAAGCAGGAGAAAGCTCCTTATACTCAACATGATAAGCAAACATTTCCTGCATCGTTTTACGCACGTCCTGTCCCTTGAGGCGCTGAGGAGAGCCGAAAGAACAAATGACAAAAGCAATGATCAGAAGGACAAAAGACCGGCGCATCGTTTTCATAATTAGAACCGCTTTGTAATTAAATAGATCTATAATCATTATTTATCACAACAAACTTAATTATACAAAGCCATTTTAATTAATATTTAAATTAAAAAAATTCGCAATTAAACAAAATTAACAAACCCCAGCCCGCCTAACAAGCAAGCCTTCTAAAAATCCTCGCCTCTGCAAAAAAACGGTTTTGCAAATAAATCTCTTTTCAAGCTATATTGTCTCAATGCCTTAAACGCATATCATGCGCTTTTTTGGCTATGCGCCTTGCTATGCAGGACCGCATTGATTATTTCCCTATATTTTGAAGGAGAAAGGCAACGATGCCTACTATTAACCAATTGATCCGCGCTGGCCGTTCACCTAAAGTGAAACGCAAAAAGTCTCCAGCTCTACAGCGATGCCCGCAAAAGCGAGGCGTATGCCTTCAAGTCAAAACAAAAACTCCGAAGAAGCCTAACTCTGCTTTGCGTAAAGTCGCATGGGTGCGCCTTTCCAACGGCCAAGAGGTGATCGCTTACATCGGGGGCGAAGGCCATAACTTGCAAGAACACAGTATCGTACTCGTCCGCGGCGGCAGGGTAAAAGACCTCCCCGGCGTACGTTACCACATTGTACGGGGCGCCCTTGACTGCGCAGCAGTAAAAGACCGTAAAAAATCAAGATCCAAGTACGGAGCGAAACGTTCTAAGTAATCTTAGGATGCCTTAATAAGGATGCTAGGTATCCTGGCCCACTATAGACTCTTGGCTAAGACAATAGAGTCAATCGCGGGCCGTCATGCAAGCTAACTCTTGCATGCCAAGTGAAGTGGATCGATATAAACAAATAACAATTGAAGGAAATAAACCATGTCACGTAGACGCCGCGCTGTTAAAAGAGAATGCGACCCAGATCCTCTCTACAACAGCTATGTTTTGGCTAAGTTCATCAACAAAGTGATGATCAGCGGGAAAAAATCGGTTGCCCGCCGCATTGTGTACAATGCGATCGAAAAATTTGCACATAAGATCAAGGCAGAAAATGCCCTGGTCGCTTTCGAGCAAGCTCTGGAAAACGCGAAGCCTTCCCTTGAAGTGAAGTCCCGCAGGATCGGGGGCGCTACTTACCAAGTCCCAATCGAGATCCCTGCAGACCGCCGCACTGCGATGGCCATGCAATGGATCATCAAGCACTCTCGCGAAAAAGCTGGCCGCTCTATGGAAGAGGCCCTTTCAACAGAACTCATCGATTGTTTCCAAAACCAGGGAACGACGATCAAGAAGAAAGACGATACACACCGGATGGCGGAAGCTAACCGGGCATTTGCTCACTATAAATGGTAATCCAGGGTAATCAACTATGAGTAAACGGCCTGAAACTGACGCACTAGAAAACGTCCGCAATATCGGCATCATGGCCCACATCGATGCCGGTAAGACCACCTGTACAGAGCGTATCCTCTATTATTCAGGACGCCTCCACCGGATCGGCGAAGTGCACGAAGGCGCTGCCACGATGGACTTCATGGAACAGGAAAGAGAGCGGGGGATCACGATCACATCCGCTTCGACGACTGTCTACTGGAAAAACAGCAAGATCAACATCATCGACACCC
>CAZEYJ010000239.1:0-5833 GCA_964516795.1 uncultured bacterium | reverse complement strand
TCCCCCTATCATGCAGCTCCTTGGTTTTCCCGGTTGCTGCCTTACTCACCAGCACCATTTAAAAAGCTCTTTTCCTGGCTGAAACACTGCAAAGACCTAGAGCTCCATATCACAGGGCCGGATCCCCTCTATATCCCCCTTCTGACATTGCTCGATAACAATGTCCATCTCGAAAAACTCTCCATTCACTATTCAGACTGTTCCCCTACGGAAAAAGAATGCCTTTCCCTTAAGAAAACATCTTTACACCCAGAAAATATTCTTATAACATCCGCAAACTAAAGAGATCCTGCCATGCTTTACATCGATTGCAAAAAAAGCGGCCCTCCCGAAGTCCTCTTCCTTAATGAGCAGCCGGAGCCCGAACCTTTAGAAAACGAAGTCTTGGTCCAGGTCAAAGCCGCCGGCGTCAACAGACCCGATCTCCTCCAACGGGCCGGCCTCTATCCTCCCCCGCGCAACGCAAACCCGATCTTAGGATTAGAGGTTGCAGGGATCGTCGCCAAAACCGGCCCTCATGTCAAAAAGTGGAAAGAAGGAGACCACATCTGCGCACTGACCAACGGGGGAGGTTATGCAGAGTATTGCTCCGTTCCCGAAAAACAGTGCCTCCCTCTACCCGAGGGGCTCAACTTCATCGAAGCGGCCTCCTTGCCTGAAACCTACTTTACCGTTTGGGGAAACCTCTTTATGAGGGCCCATCTCAAAGGAGGCGAATCCGTTTTGGTCCATGGAGGCTCCGGCGGGATCGGCTCCAGCGCAATCCAACTGTGCAAAGCCTTTGACGCTCATGTCACCACGACAGTCAGCAGCGCTAAAAAAGCGGCCTTTTGCACCCATCTCAAGGCTGACCGGGTCATTAACTACAGACAAAGCGACTTTTTTTCCCAGATCGAGCAGCAAGGCGTTGATCTCATCCTTGATGTCATCGGCGGCGACTATTTTGAGAAAAACCTCCGCCTCCTCAAAGAAGAAGGAAGGCTCGTTCAAATTGCCTGCCTGCGAGGCTCATCAGTCACGCTGGATTTAAACCTGCTCTACGTCAAGCGCCTGACGATTTTAGGTTCTACTCTAAGGGCCCAATCTTCCGATGCCAAAGCAAAGATCGCCGCTGAGCTTCTCAAGCATGTCTGGCCCCTTTTTGAAAAAAGGCAGCTGCAATCGGTAGTCACAGCCACTTTCCCCCTTGCCCAAGCCTCAAAAGCCCATGAACTGATGGAATCTAGAGAGCACTGCGGTAAGATCGTCCTAACAATCTAATCATCCATCACTCCCGCCCGCTCCAACAACTCTTTAACGCGAGGCACCCGATGAGCTAAATCGATCGTTTCAGCGCGGATCAGATAGGCAAAAGGGAAAACAGCTTCCTGTTTTTCAATCCAGCCAACAAACCAACCATGCTGCAACCTTGGCGAAGAGCCGCTCCATCCTGTCTTTCCAAAGAGCTTCCAACCTCCGGAAAGGTCCTCTTTAAAGACCAACCGCTTTGTCATCTCTACAGCATGATCTGAAAGAGGCAGCTCTCTTCTGACCATCCTCTTAACAAAATCGGCTTGCTCTCTTGGAGAAATCGTTAAAGAAGAACAGACCCATACCGGATTGCCGGGTCCGGGGCCTACAAGGCCAAATGAAACATCCTGATTCCCATAAGCAAACAAAGCCAGATCATTTTCAATCACCTCAAGTCCAAGCTCTAAAGACAACACCTTCGAAAACCAAATACAGGAAGTGCTCATCCAAGACAAGGGGGTCACGGAAGCCTTCCAAAAATCGAGAAAATCATCATACCCTTCCTGAAAATCCCAAGCCGGAGCCTCAGTATCTTCTAAAACTCCCGCTTCATATCCCATGAGGCTTAAAGGGATTTTGAACGAAGAGCAAGGACTTAGCCGCTCGTCCAGAGAAGGGCCAAACTCTTGCACAACTTCATCTGTGAGCCCGTTGAGAAGAATAAAATTTTCCTCCGCAGGAAAAACTAAAATCGATTGAAAAACAGAGAAAATACAAACAGCTACTGTTGAGAACAGCTTTCGTCCCATAATACACCTCTTACAGGCTGTCGACCAACCCCAAGTTTGTAGACAGCCTCTTATATTGATTGATTTTTAACAGATTACTGCGACTGACAAGATAAAAGACCGTTGCCTCTTAATGCATCCCGCTTGGCAAGCTCCGCTCTTAGCTGCCCTTCCGATTCGAACAAAATTGCATCAAGACCGGCTTTCTTTGCCATCTCGACATTTTCCAACCGATCATCGATGAAGACGATTTCCTTGGCCGGAAGGTCAAGCTTGCTAAGCAAGATCTCATACGCTCTTTTATCCGGCTTTCTCACGTCGATATCGCAGGAAAGAAGGCAGGGATCGAACGGATCATAGAAACCACAATGACGGACGATCTTGGCGAACCGGCCATCGATATTTGAAAGCATCCCAACCCGAATGCCCTTTTGCTTCAGTTCCTCAACCAAAAGATACATGGCAGGCTTGACTCCTATCGAGTCCTTGATCACTAAATTGAGCGAATCAGACCAAGTGGGTTGAAGCTTAATGCCTTTGTCCTCCGCATAAGAAAGCCAGAACTCTGCATCGCTTTTTCCCTGTGCGACCACTAAATGCTTCTGGTGATTGGCCTTCTCAAATTCTTCTTGGGAAAGCTGCAAAGTTTGCCGAATGAAATTAACAACCGCTTCCCGATCAGGCTCTCCCGTCATGACACCGCCAAAATCAAAGATAACAGCGCTTGGCGCAGCAAACAACGAGGCCGCTGTCCATACACACGCTATAAGGAAAAATACTGCTCTTTTCATACCGCCCTCGACTTAAAAAACACCAGCGATTTTGCCACTGCTCCAATGCTTAAATCAAGTCAAAGAAATTTTATGGCTCTTTTCTTTCAGAATCCTATACTAACCCATAACTAGTTAAGGTAGTGTCGATATGAAACAGTCTCATTGGATGATTTTCCTTGGAGGGTTACTTGGCATGGCTCCTTTGGCGGCCGATTTGCCCCCTCCCTACAACACAATTGAAGTCCTTCCCTTTAATGCCGGAGGATTTTATCGCAATGAAAAAGAAATAGAAAAATTATTTCAGACCTACACCCCTGCCGTCGTTATCGAAGTAGGGGTCTGGATAGGAAAATCGGCGATGCACATGGCTTCCCTTTTGCCCTCTAACGGGAAATTATATGCTGTCGACCACTGGCTGGGATCGGAAGAACATCAGCCGGGCCAAACCTATTACTGCAATTTTTTGCCGGTCTTATATGAACAATTTCTATCCAATATCATCCACGCCCAATTAACAGATCTCGTCATCCCAATCAAAATGACCAGCCTTGAAGCAAGCCAACACTTGAGACATCTAAAAGCAGATCTGATCTATATCGATGCAAGCCATGATTTTGATTCTGTTTACGCCGACCTCAATGCCTGGTTCCCCCTTGTGAAAGGCCATGGGATCTTATGTGGAGATGATTGGAACCTCGCCGACATTCAACGGGCCGTTACCCAATTTTCAAACGAACAGGATTTAAAGCTCAGCATCTGGTCCCCTTGTTTCTGGGTCCTCTTTGAATAGACTCTATCCGAAGTCGGTCGCTGAGTTCAGCTTGCCGCTTGGAAAGAACGCTGCAATTTAGCGCATTCACATAGCAATAGATAAAAATAAAGCAGGAGGTCTGAGCGTTTCAGATGATTCCTGGCAAGTTCATTAGCATTCCGCGAAATCTGCCTTGCCTCCTCATCATGCTCCCTTGCCCACTGCAGTTTTTCCACTAAATCACTTGCGTCTGCTTGGTAGGGAATATAGTGTTCGTAAGGCTTTAAAAGGCGATAGTACCACTGATACCAGGGGGATTCTTGTTTAAAGGTCACACAATTAGAAAACAGCTGCCAATAAGCCCTTGAAAAAGCAGACACATGTCCATCGGCCAAAATTTGATACTTGTATTTGAAATGTTCTAAAACAGAAACAGGAGAGGCTAGATAGGGGTGCAACAATGCCTTAAGCTCTAAACTTTGATATTGTTCTGGAAACAACTGAGTCAATTTAGCATCGAGAAATTCGGGATGTTCCGCTGAAATCTGCACTAATCTCAATCGAGGCATCTCGCTTGGCGGAGTAAGACCTGTTGCGGCCCCTCTCCAAAAAGCCAGATCCTGCTTGCTCTCCCAAGAATACTGCTTAGTCCCTTCCGCTACTTCAATTAACAACCTCTCACCTTGAGAAAGCACGTCATAATCGGGTATGACGATCGTTGACCTCCCCAAATCTCGATGCTTGCACCATGAAAACACTGGAGCATCGCTCTGCCCGCAAAAAGACTCTCCTGCAAAGACAAGAAAAATCACTTCAGGCAAAAGGACGCTCTTTGCAAGCTCTTCGATTGCAGATATGAACAGCTCAAGACGGAAATCACGCCCCGGATTTGGAGAATAATCCCTGGTATATAACTTCCCATCTTGGATCCAACACAAAATAAAACCACAGGTAGGGTGATCAGCCACCGTTTTCAAGAAAGCTGCTTCATCGATGCCAGTCTCGATAAACGGCATTAAATCTTCGTCAATTTGCTCAAGCATCCATGCAGGAAAATCAGCCTGCCTGATTTTTTGGACGAGTTCCTCTTGAGATTGATCATTTGAACAAAGACCACGGGCTCTATTTCGAGGCTTGCGTCTTGTAAAAACCGGTTCAGACTGCCTAGGTAAAAAATCAAATTCTCCAGCGCACACAAAACCGTTTTCCACACACGACAAAACAATCAAAACAACTAAAAGACGCCACACCCTTATCGTGAACCCAGATCTTAAGGCCTGAGATTGTGGCAGGTTGGCGGAGGCTTCGCCTCCTCGTCCAATCCTTACTTTTGAAAGCCCCCTCCCCTTAAAGGCCCGGTTTCTGCCGGAAAACGGACAAAATCCCTTCAGATTTTTTTTGTTCATTTGGGCGCACTTTCAATTGCTTCCAGCAACCTGTTAAAAAGAGCCTCATTTTCAGCAGACTTCAAAGCCCCTGCGATAGCCAAGCCGCTTCGAGCGAGATTTTCCGCGCTGGTAAAATCCCCGGCCTCCAATTTGAGCTGCGCTTCAAAGTAATTCATTTGCATCACCATGATCTGACTTGTTGTTAAAGGACGAATCTCGGTGATGATTTGCTGCGACTCCTCAAATCGTTTCTGAAGAAAATAGGCCTTTGCCAAACGCATCTTGGCATGCACCCAATCAGGTTTTGACTGCGCCGGCGTAAAACTCTCTAATGCCCTCGAATAATAAAAGACTGCCTTATCAATGTCTCCCTTAGGATTGTCCGCATGAGCAGCTCCCATAACAAGATAGATCCTTCCTTGCAAAAGAAGATTGTCAATCCGATTTTCCTCATAGACAGATTCAGCCTCTTCAGCAGAATTGAGGGCCCGCAAATAAAGCCGCTGTTGAATCGCCTCATTGACATTGTTAATGGCACATAAGCGGCAGAGGACCGACTCTAAACAAAGCACTGAAATCACAAGAGAATGGTTGTTTATTTTTTTAGCATCGCTGCATATCCGCCTTAACTCATCTAGGGCTCTATCATATTCACGCTGATTAAACGTCCCTAAATTTAATTGAGAAAGAATTGAATTGAAGCTTTTAAGCGGTTCAGCATTGATTTGGCTAAAGGCAAGAAATCCGGCAACAAGCATAATTTTCAATTGAGACATAACCATCCTGGGAATCGATTTTCTAGAGTCAAAAATACAAGGGGATGCCCCTAAGAGCCTGTCGTTGAAATCAGTTTCTGTCGATTTTTCGGTTCTTTTAAGTCGATTTTTGAATCTTTTTCGGGGG
>CAZEYJ010000238.1:0-17882 GCA_964516795.1 uncultured bacterium | reverse complement strand
GATTCAATAGTAATTGCAAAAAATGCGTCTGCTAAGTTTGATCTAGTGATTGTTGTTGATACATTCATCAGTAATTTCATGATTTAAAATTTCAAGTCATTTAAAGTTCATTTAAAATTTTATTTTAAAATAAAACAGTGTAGTTTCTTTTTTAAATTAGCGATTTTATTCTAATAAATAAAACATCTGAGTTCTTTTTTTCTAACAAGAGTTCTGGTATACTTAGGCTATTAATATTAATAATAAAATTATTTTATCTTTCCGGCGGTTTTTATGGCGAATACAGTCGATTCTAAGCAGGTAGAAAAGGCGTTCCAATTTCCCAGGTCGATCAAGGAATTAAAGGGACATTTGAGATCAGAAGATTCTGTCATTCAATTGGTTACGGCAATTGCGTGCGAGGAGTTCAAGCAGGAGATGTCCAAATGGGCTGAAAAAGAGCCTCTTTGCGTTCGGGAGCTGATCAGGGAAGTCTTTGTGGAAGGGAAATTCCTCAGCGCGATCGCTCCTTTATTTTCTGCCTGTTTGAAGGAGAACGATCATTTAAAACGCGCCTTGTTAAAGACGATTGAACTATCGGGAAAAAAAGAGGGAGGGCCGGCCCCCGGTTCTTTGAAAGAGCATATCCATCTGATCGCTGCCAGCCCTAAAGCTTTTTTTGAGCTTTTCGATAAATTACTCGAAGCCAAGAACTATCCGTTGCTTTTTGAATTGACACAGTATTGTTCTGAAAATCCAGGCTTTTGCAAAGCCTCACGGTCGGATCTGAGTTGGAGGGTTAGCCAAGCAATGAGCAAAGATGATCCGACGCTGTTTGCCGATCTGCTGGATAAGGGGCTTTTTCGGTATCGTTCAGGTTGGAGAGATTCTGATGATGAGGCAGTGATCGATCCTGATTCTCTTCTGATCTACAAGGTCAAGGAGAGTTTGATTCCTTACATCGATCGAGGGCTTGTAAAGGGCCGGAAGATTTCAGATTCGCGCTTTGAAGATTTTAACGGCGGATCAGTTTCCCCAGAGGGGTGGGATGGGATCCAGCTCTTGATTGCCAATGGCGCTATTCTTGATAAGAAGCCTGAGAATCTTTGTGGAGGCGGGCGGTATTACTCGAAAAAACAGTGGGATGCCTACCCTTTTAAACGTGAGGCGTACCAGTTGATGAAGGTGCGGCAAAGGCTTTATGAGAATGAGCTTTCCGGCGAGGATCTGTTGAGTTTCAATCGTGATGAGCTTAAAACATTGTGGACGTGGCTTACCCTTGATCGACAGGCAGTTGGGGTCATGCAGAAATCCCCTGATTTTTTTAAAGCGCTTTTAAAAAAACTTCCTTCCAGCGAGGTCGACTTTTCGATCGTTTTGCCGAAGTTCCACAAAGCGGGATTATTCGATTTAGAAGTAGGCAGAGGACTTCTGATTCAAGCGATTGATGATGATAAGGCGGGGTTGGTGAAAGTTTTAATGAAGTTGGGGGTCCCATTCAATGAGGCCTATCCTAAATCGAAGCTTACCTTGTTTCAGCATGTGCTGCAATGTTATGTGGGATGGTCATCTTTTGACCGTTGTCGGCTCTTAGAGCTCTTGATCAGCCATCGATCGGTTGATTGTAATGAAAGATTTCCTTCTGGAAAGCATCCGATCGAAGTGTTGCTGGGAGAAGACCTCTATGAGCCGGACATGTCGAGGGTTAGGGCGAGAGGAGGCCGACAGGAAGGCCGGTTAAGTGGAGAGAAAAGGAGGTTATTGGAAGCGATGTTGGAGAGAGGGGCCAAATTGAGCGATTGTAAGAAGCTCTCTTTGATTCGCATGATCGGCGAGATGAACGAGAATGATATTCCTGTATTTAAGACGCTGATTTCCCATGGGATCTCTTTAGAAGGACAGACTGAACGAGGGAGCAGCGTCCTTCATCTTTTATTAAGCTATTCAAGTCGGAGGTCATTGGACTCCAAAAAGCTGGGACTGCTCAATCTCGTGATTTCCCAGGATCCCAAGAGGTTTGCTTCAGTCAGGAACTCAAGGGGACTAACTCCTCTCGAAATGGTTATTTCAGAGGGGAAGCCAGCCCTTGTTCTTTTGCTCCTTTTATGGGGAGTCGTTCCTGAGGGTTTTCTTGAGATGCCCAATGTAGACCATTTGACCCAGGATCCGTTGGTGAAGAGACTTGTGGATCTCTTCAGCAAGAAGCAGAGGCCCTCTTCTCCTAAGGAATTAGCGCCTTGGCTGACATTGAAACGGTTGGGACTCTTTTTTGGGGATGCGGTCCTTAAGGAACAACGATCGATCGAAGGGGCATCTTTAGAGGGGAATTCCTCGGCAGACAGCTTAAGCTTTTTATCTGCTCTACTCTCCGCGGCTCAAAGCAGTCTTAGCGTGTCGGATGAGAAGCTGGCCAGCCAATTTCAAGAGGCTAAGGGGCGTTTGGAGGAAGCGGCTTTAATTGGCCGTTTGCTCGATTTTTGCCTTGTATTGCCAGAGTTCAGAAGCCAACACCTCCCTGTGCTGTGTTCCGTTGTTAGAGAACAGATCGAGGCGCTGGTCCCAGGTGAAACGTTCCTGCTTCCTTCCGGATGGGCCGGGCTTGAAGGGAAAGGACATGCGATGCTCCTGGAGATCAGAAGGAATGATAATGCGACATTTTCTTTAAAGGCGATCAATACAGGAAGCGGGGTTGAGCGGCATGCCCAACATCGCACACCTCTTAAAAATTTGATCCATCCTGTACGGCATTTTGATCAGATTAAGAAAGAACAACTGTTCAATACAGCATTTTTCGAGGCTTTGTTTGCTCCTCAGGCTTATTTGCCTCAAGAGAAGGCTTTTCGTTATACGGATAAGGACCTCTACAATGTGCTCTTTTTCCGATTTGAACAGAATGCAGTTCCTCTTGCAGAAGAGATCCCAGAGGATTTTGTGACGGTGCAGCGGAGCGGGACTTGTTCTTTGCGCGTGGGGCTAGCCTATTTGCAAGCTTGCTGGGGAACTGAAGCTTACAAGAGAGGGAAAATTCATATGGACCATACCCTCTTTCAAGCGATCAACTGGTCAGATCTGATCGAGGCCAACGCTTTTGATCCCGCATTTGTGATGATTCTCGAGCATGCTATTCGCAGGTCTTCTTTAAACTTGCATAAGCAGCAAGGCCGGGTCTCATCCCATGTAGTGGAAGTGGTGGCCCGGGAAATTCAAGAGGTGGCCGATACATATCCACAGAAACTTGAACATGCAATTGCTGTTTCCGGAGAAGCGGAGTCTTCTGTCGATCAGCCTCAGGATTCTTTGAACCAAGCTGTCGGTTCGATTGGCGCGGCAAGGGGGGCTCTTTTTATCGATCTTCCAAAAGATGAGGCTGTGTTGGTCCCATCTGCTCCTCTTGACCTTCCTTGGACTGATTTTTCAAGTTTTGATTCAGGTCTGCAGTGGATCGAGGCGTTTGATCGGTTGATCCAGTTTTTTGATGGCAGCAGCAAGACCCCTTTTGATGAGAGCCGGTTTGTTCCTACCCATCTGACAACACAGGCTCTGAGCACTTTACCTCTGCCTCATCGAGGCGTCTTTCATGTTGATATCGATCAGGGAACGGCCTTGGGCAGTTTGTCCGTCGAAGAGAAACGTCGGTTGGCGCATCAAATCAAAGAGCTGGCGCGCCGGTATGCAACGGCGTTCTATTGCCAAATGAAAGAGGAAGGGAAGACCCCTAGCTATCGCTATAATGAAGCTGAAAGGGTCGAGCAATACGTGTGTCTGAACAAGCTTTATGCTGTTTACTGGCGGTTGATGTTGCATTTGGGAAGTGGGAATGTCGATGGCTTCCCCCTGCAGAACTATGGAGTGGGCATTTCTCATCTGGAAGCGTTAGAGAACAGCATCCATCTTCCGACTTATTCTCCTCGCGTAAGCGCTGAGTTGAGCGACCTGATTGCCTTTTTTAAGGCAAGTTCTCCCGATGGCGATAATCCACAAAAAAAGCCCTTGCTCGAGATCGGCTCGTGGAAGGGGGATGGGGGGTACTATAACAACAAGCTGCAGCTTCCTTTGGAAGGGGATTTGGGAGAGGTTGCCTTATGGGACCATGTTTATCCGAGGATTTCAGAGGTGTCTTGGTCTTCAGTGGACATGGCACGGGAAAGGTATCAGCGCTACTGGGGAAAACCAGATGTTAAACAATGGAGGCTGGCCCATCTGTTTGTCAAACCAGAAGACTATTTAGGAGAAGACTGGGCTAGGTATACAGAATTAAGAGAGATGGCTTTCATCTGTTGGTCATTTAAAGGGATGTCTCATGATGACGCGGGAGTTTCGCTTTCAGAGCCTCACTGGACCGAAGCGAAGCAGATCGAGTGTGACTTCAAGGCCAAAGGGTTTGATTCGACAAAAAAAATGGTCGATGCAGCTCAAGAGGCCAAGAACTGTTTTGTCGTGGGAAAGGGCGCTCATCTTTCTTTATCTTCAGAAGCCACAGAGGCATTAAAGGTCCAGGAGGCTCAGAATCATTACACAATCAATAAAACTCCTGAAAAGCGCTACTTTTATGAGATCGCCGAATGTGAGCAGTTTGCCGTTGATCGCCTCCTCTCCTATTATGAAGAGCATATTGGCTTGTTCAATCAGCAAAATGACCAAACATTTTTCCAGCTGGTCTTGTTTGGAAGGGACCGCTTGGAAAAGGCGATTAGGCAGGATATCGGAGTTGTTACAAGGCTTCAGAATTTGTTAGCACAGAGCTTATGCGAATTTGAGCTTCAGCTGCTTGCAAGCCCTTCTCGACACGATCTTCTCAAAACGGTGATTTTCTTAAAGGCTCTGCAGCACAGAGTGGCCGAGTATATCGGAGAAATCCCCGCCTGCGCTTCTTTTAGCAATGGGAAAGGCAGTGATTTAAGCAAGTGGATCGAACACAGATTAGCTCTTTTACCCGCGTTAGACAAGTTAGGCTCCGATAATGGGGGCAATGCTTTGAATTTGTATTGGCTGTGGTTTTGCGCGCAGCCGAGCTCTGCCTGGGAAGATCCCTCGATTTGCCGCAAGGCCATCGTTCATTTAGCTCAAGCCAATTATTTAGAAGCGGACGACGATAAGAAGGGAAATAGCGATCCCTCATTAAAGGCAAGGGCGATTGCTCAATTGTTTTCCCATGGAGAAGCGTTGTTCCAGGCGTTCTCAGATCGGGCGCTGTTAGCGGCAACAGCTCATCAGGTCTTTTCCTTGTATGTGGTCTTTTCCGATGGGATGCAGATCGAAGGAAGTTTTCCGCAGGTCGTTGTGCGCGATAGGGATGATCTGTATGAAATGAGCCTCTTGCGCGGGATGGTGGTCAAGAATCGCAATTCTTTAAAAGATCTCAGGATCAATTTTCAAGAGTTGGAGAAAGAATGTTTTGAAGGGAGATCCGACAAGGTGGTCCAGTATCGAGGAACTTCTCATAAAGAAGAGAAGCGCGATCGATATCGGTTTCATTTTCATTGTGGAGGGAAAATTTATCTCTCTGTGCGTTTCCAAAATGGCGAAGCCCAGTATGAGAATCAGATTACCTGGGAGAGGGAGGGTGAGACATTTGTCTATGTCCCGTTGTCTAAGGTGCCGGCAGAGTTAAACTGTATCCCTGTCAGGGCGTTTCCAAAGAAGCGGCAGGCCTGTTATTGGATCAATACGCAAGAGGTTTCTCCTATTGCAGCGATCGTTGAAAATAAAGTGAACAATGAAGAAGAGGTCGTCATTTTTTCAGATGGCTCAGCTCAGCGGGCCGGTAAAGAAGGAAGATGGCGCTTGCTCCCTCTTGAAACGATGTCGGAAGGGCGAGTTTTAAGCGTTTTGCAGCCTAAGCAGCAAGTGGGCATTTGGGAATCATGTGAACGACCAGGGAGGATCGAGATAGAGTGCCTTGCGCTGCAAGACCGGCATCAGATGCCGCTTGCCTTTGAAAAAAACGTTGAGGATGCAAAGTTCCGTAGCATCAATTTCCCAGGTTATCGCTTATCCGATGAGCAAACGGTCAAAGGGTTGGGAAGTCATTTTCCTTATGCGGTGATCGAAAATGCACTAGAAGAAAAGAACGTGATACTTCCTGTCAGAGGGTGGTCTGATGTGGTTGTTTCTGCAGGGGATCAGAAGGACTTGAGCGAGCAGTGCTACGGGATCGAGGTGCTCTCAGTCGATGCACAAGGCCAGTTGACAGGGCTGACGGTCCGGCAGAAATTACTCTTAAGTTATCATTTTCTTGGGGCAAGGCAATATGAACGGGCGGTCAAATTGTTAAAAAGCGCACAAAGCTCCTCTGTCTATACGCCGGAAGAGTTGCAGATGTTTGCTTGGATTTTCTTGCACGACAAGCAGACCAAAGACCATTCCCCGCGCGCAAAAGCTCTCAGCCTCCTTGCTGCCCATATGGTCCGCGAAAACCTCCATCTTTTCCCTGACGTCTATAGAAAACAAGGGAAACTCTGTGAGATTTCAGGCTTTTATGCCAAACCTTCCGAGTGGGTCCAGTTTTGGAAAGCCAATGCCATCTATTGTGTTGAAGGGCAGGAAGGAGGAGAGGCGATCTTTTTATGGATGGCATTAAGCACATTGCTTATCGAATACTATGAAGTCAGCAATCATTGCACCGGAGAGTTTCAGCTTTTGGGCAGTCTGTTGACACCTTTTCAAGAAGCAGAGTGGCTTAAAGAGATCCTTAATATGATCAAAGGGGCCCTCGACAAGACTTCTGATCCTCAATTGAGCGATCGGGCGCAGGGTTTCATTTCCCGGGTGGACCACCGCTTGCAGCATCTTGTCTTCCATAAGCCTGATGCCTTAGAAGCTGGAACGAGTTTGCCTCAGAACCATCCGACCATCTTAGTCCCGCATCAGGATGAGCAGAAAAAGGAGAGCTCTTCGATTGGGTTTGAGTGGCTTCAAACTAGAGATCAATCCCTCGAAGAATTCGACCAGGCGCTCGCTGAGCTCAACAGGGTCCGTCCTGAAAGGAAACTGAAAGAGAATTTTTCATTATATTATGCTGTGACACAGAAAGGAACAGAGCTGCAGCAGAAGCGGCTTTTGAGATTTTTAAACGATATGCAATATGATCCCGACGAGACCAACCAGGTCATCCGGGCGATCTTGCTCTCCCAAATGCCTCCCTATAATACATATCAAGTCTATCGGGACAAGATATCAAATAAAATTAACGATTTGGTCAAGGGGATCTCCTCTAGCAATGGTAGATCAAGCTCCCTTTCTTCTTTTTCTTCTTTCTCATCACGTTCGGCAGACGAAGAAAAACAGCTGCTTTCTTATTTGCAGCAATGGTATGCCCATTACTTTCCCGTTCCTTCGTTTAAATCTCCTCAGATCACTCTTCCTGAGACGGCTTCTTTGATCCCTGATGTCCCTGTGAGCAAGACGCAAAAACTCTCTTACTTTAAAGAAGAAGTTGCCGATCAGCCGATTGGGGAGTTGAACCGATTGGCAGACAGTTATTTTGATGTCGAGCTGAAGCCTGTGGAGCCGATCGCTTTTCCTCCTCTTCCTTCAGCATTAGGAAAGGACCCCTATTTCCAAATGCGGGCAAGCTCTCTTCGGGAAGACATTGCCCTTGGATCAGCGTTCAATGCAGGGCAGAGCTCCTATCGTTTAAAACGGGATGCCGACTTTGAACGGCTGAAGAGAGAACTCGTTGAGAACTATGACCGCCTTCGCAAAAATAAAAAGGCGCTGAAAGCGGAAATTAGGCGGCTTGTCTCCCATGCCAGCGGAGGTCCCCAGGATCAACTTAACGCGCAGTTGCTGCGCCTTGGGAAAAAACAGACCGCTCCCGAGTTGGATGAGTGCATCGCTTTGTTCGTTCAAGCCGATCTTTCCCTTTACCGGCAGAGGCTCCCCTTTTTAAGTGAACAGGATTGCCTTGCCTTGCACCAGGCGATAGGACGATTTTTGAAAGAAGCTACGGAAGAGCAGCGATGGGGCCGCTGTGTACAGCTTGCAAAGAAAGAAGAGTTCGAACAACTGGGTTCAGAAATGAAAAAAGCCAGGGCATATGACCCTTCTAGCCATCCTGAATTCATGGTCTTCGAGTACAACGCCCAATTTTCTTTGAGACAAGAGCAGGTCGATAATCTGATCAAGATGACAACCGTGGACGCTGAAGGGAAGTTCCCTCCCTTCCTCTTGCAAATGATCATGAATGCAGGCAAGACATCGGTGTTGGGAAAGCTGCTTTCCTTGATGAAGGCCGACGGCTATCACCTCTCGATCTTATTCATCCCTCGCTCCCTTTTTGATACCAACGCGGTTGAAATGAAAGAGGGGAATGCCGCCTTCTTCGGCCAGAGGGGAGATGTCTTTGTTTACAATCGGGGCAAGCAGTATTTCAATCTTCCCCATTTGCGCAGAGTGTACAACCAGCTCGTGGAGACGATCCGCAACCGGCGCTATGTCATGATGACCCCTGAGACCTATCTCAGCATGCAAAACCAATATGTAGAGGCCAGAGAAAAGATCGCAGCCCTCAAGGAGCAACAAGGCCTTAATTTAATCGAACGGAGGAAGAACGAAGAGGAGATCGCTGGCTTGGAAGAACCGATTGCCGAGTTAAAAAAGATCTTGCAGCTGTTCCAGACCCGCGGCGCGGCGACATTCGATGAGATCGATATGCAGAACGCTCCCCGCAAAGAGTTGAACTATCCGGGCGTCCGTACGGAACATTTAGACCGGATCAGTATCGACCTGGTCGGAGCTCTATATGAGATCGCTGCCTGCGATCCTGAGATCAAGCAGATCGGCATCGATCTCTATCACAACACCCAGGCAAGTTTGCTTCCTACCCAAATTAAGCAGGTCCAGAAGCTGCTTGCCGCCAAGATGGTTCACGCCATTGCCGGCAAATTCACCTGGTGCCAGCATTTAGGGCTTGAAACACCTTGCCGCCGAGAAACTCTTGAGTCTTTGCAACATTATTTTGCTGAAGCCGACAGCACCGCTCCCGATTGGCTAGCAGCCCTTCACCGCTCTTCAGTGGAAACAGACCGGATGGCGGCAGAAAGAATTGTCTTGGTCCGCCAAGAGATCCTCAAATGGCTCCCTTCTTGCTGGAAATTCAGCGCGAACGAACATTTCAGTCGCTCTAAAGAACATCCCGAGTATTTGGCTGCCAAGCCCAATATTTGCGCGAACACCCCGAATGAAAATGCAGAAATGGCCCATTGCTGGGAGCTTGTCAATAAAACGCTGCAGCTCTACGTCAGCTGCGGCGCTGATCTGAACCAGGCGAAAATGATTATCCAATCCCTTCAGAAGCTGGCTGTGATCCAGCGCGGCAAGTTGAAGATAGAGAGCGGCTCAGATCCCCGCCTTGCCATCGAACAGACCCAAGCAGCGCAGCTGTTCAAGCGTTTAATGTCCCAGCAGCAAGGCCAAGAGAAAGATCAGCTCATGCAGATCGACGCCAATACACCTGATTCCTTGGAAAGGATCCATCAAGCCCTCAGTTCAGGCCGGCCGGAGGCGATCAGGCTGATCATCGACTATGTGACAAACAACATTTTGCCCGAGCTCGAATTCCACATCGATCAGATCGATAATAATTCGATGAACTTAGGCGGAGCAGTAGCCTCGGAACAGGGCTATTCAGGAACGATTGAGAACTTGTACATCTTCTCACATCAATTCACGAAGCGCCCGAAAGAAACGGTGATTTTAGACGGCGGAGCGAATGGCCGTGTGATCGATATCCTATGTCGCCGCAACCGGACAGTCCACAAAGTTGGTGCAGGCCTTAAAACACCCCAAGACCTGATGGCCAAGCTGCATGCCATGAAGCCAAAAGAAGAGCAAGACGCCTTTAAAGCATGGATCGATATCGGAGCTTACTTCAAAGGACAGAGCAATGTGCAGATCGCCAAGTCTTTCTTAACGTATTTTTCCGAGCTAGGCAGAAGTCCAATCGAAGGGATTCTATACTACGATGATGAGACAAACCAGCTCGCTTGTTTGAAAAAAGGGCATGAGAACGCGCCAATCTTGATCGGAGGGACCGACGGTAAAGCGATCTATTCTGCAACCTCGCTGCGGCCCGGGCAGCTTTTTACCTTCTATGACCAGTTCCATACAACCGGATCCAATATCATTCAAGCCCCGGAAGCTAAAGCCTTTTATACCGTAGGAGCCCAAACGGTGTTGCGCGACCAGCTCCAAGGGGGAATGAGGATGCGCAGCCTGCTCCTGCAGACCCAGGAGCTCGAAGGCGTCGTCCCTGAAGAGATGGTCCCATTCATCTCGCATCAGATCGAAGCGGAGATCGAGGAAGTTCCTACGATTGAGCAGCTCTTACTGTTCGGCGAGGTCAATGGCCTGTTAAAAGATAGGGAGGACAACCTCAAAGTCTTCTTGTCAAAACTCAAAGCGGCCGTTAGAAAATATGCCCGCGGATATCTCTATACAGCGACTCCTAAGGAAGAGGAGGCATTTTATGCCGTCGTGCGCCACTTTTTTGTCAGATCGGTCAAAGAGGAGCTATTTGAGCAATATGGCGGCATCCCTAGCAAGACAGACCAAGAACGCTACATCAAAGAGAAGGTCGTATTCTATTTAGACAAAATCGAGGAGATGAAACCTTTTCTGGGAGAAGAAGCGGCTCAGGCTTTAGCTCAAGAGATCCGTGAGATTGCTGATCTTTCTAGCCTTTATCTCCCATTGGAAATTGATGGGAACAGCGCCAATGAGAATGCGACCGTTGAAAAGATGCTGGAAATCGATAAAAAATCGGAAAAGGTCACAGAACTCGAAATGCAAGCGCAACGGGAACTTGTTTCAGGAGATGGTATTGGCAAAGCTAAAGAAAGAGAGTGGGATTTCAGTTCGTATCATACCCTGATGCAGCAGCTTTGCAGCTTCCAGATGCCATCTGCCGGAGAAAAACCTTGGGCCAAGCGTCTTTCTGATGCGATGTCGGACAAGGTCGATCTGATGCTGTTCTCCGAATGCTTCTCGCAGCAGTTCCTCCTCAGCGCTAACTTTTTAGAGACGGGCTCGGGTCAGCAGAATATTTTGGACAAGATTCAAAAAACCCCATTAGAGGCCCTCTTGTTCCTTGATTATCAAAAACGACCTCACCTGCTCCTCCTTACCTCCAAAGAGGCAGAGGCATTCGCCGCATTTATTGAGCGGGAAAACGTTCCTTTGGCCATTCTGAATGCAAATGCTCAGGTTGTCGTTGGAGAGAAACAGCTTGTCGAGGAGAATCCCGACATTGAACAGCTGCTCGTCCAAAAGCTCTTTTTCTCAGGGCGTTTTAGAAGTTTAGAACAGGACCGATGGGAAGCAGGCTTAGATTGCTATTTAGCGGACAAACGGGGATTGAAACGGGATCTTTTCGAAGGGGTCCTGCTTGACTCAGCCCAGGCTATGGATTACCAGAACAGCACATTGTCAGTTAAACTCAATGCCCCTTCCAAGACCGATAGTCAAACGAACAGTTTATTGACACAGCTCAAGCGGGCCAAGTTCCTGTTGCAGCAGAAGCGCTTTGCTCAAGCCCAAGCCTTGATCGATCAGCAGATGAAGTTGATCCAAGCGGCAGATCTTGTGGAATTGAGCATGCTCATCGATTTGGCTTGCATGGCAGCAGCGCACATGCCGGGAGATTGGGTCTTTGGTCTATTCCAACAGATCTTCACGCTGATCTCTTTCTCAATAGCGGAAGGAAAGCCGGATTTGATCGAGAAGCTGATCGGTGGCCTGCAACAGCTATCCGGCAGCCGTCTCAAGTCAGCAGTCACCTCATTCATCCTTCAGCAGCAAGGGCTTTCAGACCGCCAGGTTGAAGCCGTATTTTCCAATACGGTCTTTTTTAAGGCCGATCACAAAGTCGAGATAGCGGTCATTGCTGATGCAATCTATGAAATGCTCCTCTTTTTGGATAACTCTTCGTATGCAGAGAAAATGAGGAGCTGCGCCAGCCAAATGCTGGTTAAGTTTATGGACCAGGGCAGAATGTCCTACAATTCCGATGCTTGCCAAGTATGTCGCAATGTGTTTGAGGCCCTTATAGCCCTCATGCGCAATCCTGCCTTGCCTATAGAGGATAGGCAGACCCTTGAATCGATTGCAGCCCCTTATTTTGAGACTTATTTGAAATACCTTGCTTCACAGAAAAACAGGTATATCGTCCTTAGTGTCTTAGCTAATAAAGATGATGAGCCGCATACGAATGCGATTTATGACGGCCTTGCTTCCCAATACTATGGAATCTCCCCAAAGCTAGACCAGTTGATCGAAACCATTTTAATAGATTCTGTGTTGAATCCGGTTAGCTCGTTCGGCTCTGATTGGCAAGCCTACTACAATGCCTTTAAGAAGATCGATATCCCTTATGCCCAGGAAAGAACTGAGAACCTCCGGCTAAGGCTCGCCCCCTAACACAGCGTCCCTGAAGCGCAGGCGGCACTGCTTGCCGCCTCGCTTCAAGAAAGGTTATAATGGAATGCTTGTAATACGTCTTCTGCCATTGCCATAATTCTAGCCCATTCAGGCGTATCGATGAATTTTTCCGGTCAATCATGTTCATCTGCGAAGTCTTTAAATTGTTCACGGAACTTAGTTAATAAGTTGAGTTGTTCATTTGTAAGACCATAGCTTTCTGGGTTAGCAAAGATGTATTCACCTAAGTCAAAAAAATCACATATAGCTTCATCAAAACTATGAACTTGTGGGCCAAGACCTTCGATCCATATTTTTTTCTGAAATTCCTTGTTTTGTATAAGAGAAAGATTTTTTAAAAACTCTTCAAGAATTTGCCTCTTGATTTGATTGTCTCTTGTTTTCATAGGCAGATATCATTTTACATCGTTATGAAAATAAGGAATGTCTTATTGTAAATCTTTTTTATAGTAATTGAATGCCTTTAATACGTTTTTTGCCATTTCCATGATTCTAGCCCATTCAGGTGTATCGATGAATTCGGCAGGCCAATCATGCTTATCAGAAAAGACTCTGAATTCATCTCGTAACTTTTTCAATAAGTTGTACTGAGCTTCTGTGATACCAAATTCTATGTATTCATCTAAGATAGGATCTCCAATGTCGAAAAAATCGCAGACGGCATCGTCAAAAGCTTGGCATTCAGGTCCTTCATTTCGAATCCAGATCCGCAAAGGATACTCTTTATCAGAAAGGTGATCGATAATTCTGATAAATGATTCCAGGATTTGTTTTCTGTCTATGTTCATAAATATACATTGCTTTTCTGTTGCTCAGGAGATCTCCACGCAATATTTTTTTAATTGTTTTTCTGATAATTGAATGCTTTTAATACGTTTTCTGCCATTGCCATAATTCTAGCCCATTCAGGTGTATCAATGAATTCTTCTGGCCAATCATGCTCATCAGAAAACGCCTGAAATTGGTCTCGGAATTCTTTTAATAGGAGGTAATTTTTGTCTGTGATCCCATATTCTTGGTAATGTTTTAAAATAGGATCTCCATCTCCAAAGAAATCGCAGACAGCTTCATCAAAATCATGTACTTCAGGTCCCTTTCCTTGTATCCATATTCTTTTTTGATATTCCTTGTTAGAAATTCGGTAAAGATTATCAAGAAAGCTTTGTAGTATTTGTTTTCTATTGATGTACACTTTTTTTACTCCTTAATTAAGCAAGTGAAGTCTTCCAAGGGAATATGAGCTTCAGGAGCTTCAGTAGAGACATAATTACCAAATTTATCTATGGCTTTTCCATCTTTTTGTTGAATTACATAGGGTTTTTGTTGATGAAGATTAGGACTGTGCGGTTTTCCAGGCATAATTCTTATTCGAATATGTTCATTTCTAGGATGAACATATTCTATACCCGCTCCTTTACCTGAAATCATGACAAGGTAGTTTTCTGGAATTCCTGCTGGTCTAGGAAATGTCTGAATGCCAGAGGCATGAATCAGTTCCCTTACTTGAGATTCAGGCAGAGGTTTTTTGAGGTAGGGTTTTAAAGCCTCTCTAGCTTTTTTGTGCAGTTCAAAGGATTCCTGCAATGATGGAGTTAAGTGCTCATAGTTATTGACCAGGGTTGCTCTCAATTTGCCGGCTTGTTTGAGTTGGCCCATTTCTCCAGCACTTACTCCTAACTCTTCTGCTATGAAGGCTGTTTTTTGACCTGCTTCGATGATCTCTGCAATTTTAGCGGGATTTCCTATATTGGCGGCTGTTTCGAGCAGTAGCGTCTCTTGGGTTGTGCGGATGTTTTTACAGAGAGCTGCTAGCTCTTGTGCGCTTTTCATGCTTTTGCTGGCAATTTTGGCTAAACTTCCCGGAACGAAAATGTCGGTTCCATGCTTTCCAAAGGCGTATCCTGCCAGTTCGCCTCGTTGATGCGAGGGGAGGGCATCCCATTGCGTTACAAGCTGATGTAGTTCCGGGGTTAGCGCCTCGGCAACAACGCCCCATTCGTCGGTGCGAACAAGGTCAACTAATGTGGAAACAGAATCAGCCATTTGTTTTGCGGTTTGAATCGGATGGGTGGCAAAATCAGTTAGGAATAACCAAATCCCTTCTCCTGATTCGCAAATCCCTTTTGGTAATCCTGTTGCAAAACCTAGTCCAAATTCTGAAAAGCTGACGGAATTTGACTGAGCTTGAACGGTATATTGCTTATAATCTTCGATAGACTGGTCGTATTGACCTAAGCTAAAATGGGCCACGCCTCTTTCGAGATAGGGGATGGGATTGGTGGGGTTGGTCTCGATCGCTTTTCCTAGATCTTGAACAGCTAATTGATAATAGCCACAATCTAACGCTTTTTCTCCTCGCAGTTGGTAAGCAAGCGAGGTGAAATTTCCCTCTTGGGCAGGGTTTAAGAAGAGGTAGCTATGATCGGTTGAGAATTTGCGGTCGATTTCTGGGTGTCCGATGATGCAATTTCCCCCTGGAGCTGCAAATGTGTATTTTGCGTTGATTTCAGAGATCTCCTGGGCCAGGTTGGGATGATCGGAGAGCTGGTTGTGAAGATCGTTGTAGCTTAAATGGGCGAAAAGCGAACCTAAGTCTCTTGCCTCTTCTTCCCAAGAAAAGCCTTCTTGAGTTGAAGGATCTGATGGTTCCAAGAGCTGGTTTTGGACAATATCCTCTTTAAAAGAGGCGATCTGATGATCAATTGCGGATTTTAGGGTTGTTGGAGCTTCCGCAGGAAGGTCGTCTGAAGAAGGACTTTTTTCTGCATCCTTTTTATGGGAATGGTGGTCGGAAGAGGTAGCGGCTCCCGCAGCGCCTGCAGCGCCGGCTGCAGCAGCCGAGGAGGCTGCAGCTCCGGCAGCGGCAACGACGACTACGACGGTGGCAGCGGCGACGACAACAGCAGCTCCCACAATCAGCTCTTTTTTATGTTTTTTAACGAAATGTTTGACCTGGTTCCATTGTTTTTTGAACCAGCTTTTACAAAGAATTGTCTCGCTGCGTTCATTGAAAATAGCGGGAAGGATCACATACCGGTAGTCGTCTGAAGTGGCAAAAGAGAAGGCATTTTGATAAATATTTTCTTCGCCGTATAAGAGCTCTTCGATGTCATTGTCCAGGGAGAGGCTTTCTTCAGAGTTGTCAGGAAGCGCGCCTTCTTTGGCTAGAAAGGCGATAAAGTGTTTGATCCGTTCAGATTCTTCGAAAGTGCATGTGCTTTCCAACTTGCCCGATTCAATTCCATCGATTAACCGCAGCATATCGTCATAGGAGAAGGCGTAATCCTTTTCAGAGGGATTTTGCACTTGGGAAGTTGGCTGCGGCAAGGCGTTTTGAGGATAGAGAAACGTAGGGGAAATGGCGAGTAATAGTAAGGAGGCGAAGGCTCTGATTCTGCGCATAACATTCTCCGGTCAAATAATCATTGATGGCCAGATTATGGGGCAGGAATCAGTTTGTCAAATTAATTTATTTCGCGAAGAGAAAGTCGAGCTTAATATAGGCCGAAACGGGAAGCATTTGCTTGGTTGATTGCGATGGCTTGAGGGAGAGGTAATAGTTATCCACTTCTCTCAGTTCGAGGACATCGTCGACATCGTATTCGGGAAGGTTTTTGACCTGGTCGAGCACGACGACATCATCCTTGTGAATTGTTTGAAGGCCTTGGCAGAGTTCCGATTTTGCTCTGCGAACAGCATCAGCAAATGAATCGGCCACATAGAACCCGCTTTGGTGATACTCTGTGAACTCGCCCGGCTTGTAGGCTCCGAGGTTGATGAAGTAGAGCTTTTTTGCCTCTTCTTCTAAAGGCTTTTCTTGTGTCAGCTCGATCTGATAGCCATCGATGTTGTGGAGTTCGAGATAAGAATCAATATGGAATTGCTCTTTGTTCCCAAACCATTTCTTAGCGAGCAGCGGATAGGTCTCTTCAAGAGAAGATCCGACGACAAAGACGACATCGTGCAATTCGATGTTGCATCCGTCTGCGCGTCCGCCGAGATAGACAGCAAATAGCTTGTTTCCTTCTGACCGGACCATTTTTCGACCTCTTTTTTTTACCTAGTCTAAACTAGATTGGATTTCTAGGAAAGTCAATGGCGAGCTAGTTGTCTCAGAGCCCAAGGTAAAACAGGCGACCGCGCAGTTGGGGATGACGCAGGGAACCTCTTCAGAATCGAGGGTGTTGGCAATGAGGGTTTTAATGACTCTTCCGTGAGTAAAGATAGCGATTTTCTCTCCCGGATGGGCTTCGGCAATCGAGGTTAATTCTTGCTGCACGCGGCATAGAAGCTCGTTATAAGATTCTGCCTGTGGATAAAAAGGGAGATCCCACCGCTTGCGCCGATCGGGGTAGTCGATAAGAAGCTGGTTGTACTGACTGCTGTAGAGTTGCTGGATCTGTTCAGATGAAGAGCCTTCGGCAAGGCCGAAATGGAATTCTCGTAAGCTGCTTTTGGGAATGACGGATAGGCCGAGCCGGGTTGCAGTGTGCAGAGCTGTGGCGTGGGCGCGGTCAAGGTCGCTCGAATAGACGGCAGCGATATCAGGATGCTGGGCAGTCAGGTAGCTGGCCAATTGCTTGGCTTGCTCAATTCCTGTCTCGTTCAGAGGGATGTTCGTTTGCCCTTGGCAGAGCTGCCGGGCGTTCCAGTCTGTCTCCCCGTGACGGATGAGGAGCAAGGTGGTCGGTTTACGCCCTTGCTTTTTTGAGGAGCCGTAAAGGAAAGAAAGTCCAATGATGAGAAGGCAAGCTATGGCTAGCGACAACATGTTCATTAAAATCCTTTGAACGGTCAATAAAAACGCTTTCTGATCATTTTCTTTGGTAGTTAAATGCTTTTAGAACTTCTTTTGCTAAGTTCATAATCTTGGTCCACTCTGCAGTATCTATAAATTCTTGCGGGAGATAGCCCGGTCTAGGTCCTTTAACAAATTTATCAAATTGATCTCTAAGATTAATCAATAATTCGTGTTGGTTATTGTTAATTCCAAAGTCTCTATACTTCTCTAATATCTCATCCCCTTCTTCAAAGAAGTGACAGGTTGTTTCATTAAAATCGTCACATTCTGGGCCTTCTCCTCGAATCCAAATTCTTTTCTGATATTCCTTATCAGAAATCCCCTCAATAGTTTCTAAAAAGCTTTCTAGTATTTGTTTTTTATCTTCATTTGTTAGCATATATTAATCTCTATAAGTCAAGTCTTCAAGAAGAAGATGGACTTTCTCATTTTTCATATAGATAATATGCGGTTTTCTTCGAGTTGTTCATTGCGTTGGCAATTTTACAAGTCAAAGATTGGCATGTCAACGAGCTTTTCTTGCACAGCAAGAGAAGCTCTCTATAGTTTATAGTTTTTTCTATGCAGCATGACGCAGAATTGCACTGATCATTGGGATGGTCAAGCCGATTTCTGGAAGCATCTCCGGGTGTTCTAGTAAGCAGCCCCGGAGTAATCCGACTAG
>CAZEYJ010000237.1:0-2972 GCA_964516795.1 uncultured bacterium | reverse complement strand
CTCATAGGCAGCGCGCCACTCCGTTTCATCATTGCACTTAAGGATCCTCAGGCGATTGAAACCGGCATCTTTCAGGACGCTGCGGATAAAATCCCCTTTCCTCAGGGTATAGTTCGTAAAAAACACCCCGCTTTTCTCCCGAGACGTCTCATCTTCCAACAAGCTCATCTTAAGCGCAGAATAGGCATCTCTTGCAGAAGCATGCTGACGAAGGTAATCCCTGAAGACGAGGTTCAGCTCGATTTCCGGATTCCCCTCTTCATAGACGTGGAGATTGACATCGACGGCGCCCCTTTTGCTGAACCCATAGTGCATCGGAATGTTGAACTCTCCGCGATACGTATAACCGACCGCCTCCAGAGCCGATATCGCCTCTGATGGCTCTTTGACCACAGCAAGCATATCGATTTTAGGCTTTGCGGCAAGACCTGGGACTGAAGTCGAGCCTACATGATGAACGGCCAGGCAATTACCCTTAAGCGCTCGCCTAACCGCCAAGCTCTCTTTCTCAAACAAGCTAGGCCATTCAGAAGAATAAGGAACAACCTCAATGTGCTTGCGGTGTGTCATCTTAAAACCTGGAATATGAAATAAAAATGAAAATGGCGGAAGAGGTAGGATTCGAACCCACGGTCGGTTGCCCGACTGCTGTTTTCAAGACAGCCGCAATAGGCCACTCTGCCACTCTTCCGCAGATGAAGAGACAGGATTATACATAATGTCTGATATAACTCAAGAAAGAATTGCAAAACTCAACAGCTCCTGCGAAATGCAAGAACTGCTTTAGATGTAAAGCAAAAAATTTAACAGAATTTTAGTATAGCCAGGGCAAGACTCGTTAACAGCCTGTTACCCTATAAAAACTGATGGCCAGAAAAAACCTTCGCCTCGCATTTCTCGTCTTGCATAGACATAACGACCTCGAACTGGGATAGGATTAGGATAAACAATCGATTCAATTTGCCCGTCTAAAACATAATCGGGGCCAAAATCTGCCAACGCTTTTGTCATCACAAGTTCCCATTCCTGGAGTATTGTTTTCCCTACATTGCCCTCATAATACATTCGAATGTATAGCAGGCTGTCTTTCACGTCGGCGATGACCAAAACAAGCCCTGGTATAACAGCACCTAAAAGGGCCCGTTGTAGGGAAAGTTGAGCATAGGCTATGGGTAATACAGGAATTAGGTATGTTTCCGGTTTGGCTGGAAAAATGCTCTTACCTTCATGGATATGAGCTATGCCCCATCGGGTGGTGTGAACACTTTCATCAGTCGGACTAATAAACTGCCCAAGTTCATCTTGAAAATGAACAAATTCTCGTTGTACCATCAAGTGACCCTCAAACCGGTGCTCAGGCTCTAAAATAACAGGTTCTTTGCGCAGATAAGCATACCTTCCCTGGCGAGGGATCTTTTGCGGATAGTCTAGCCTAATGATTGCAGCATCTAAATCGCAATCAGGTCCAAAGGCTGCGCTTGCTTCCGTAATTACACACTCCCAAATATCAACCCTCTCTTCAGTTGCTTCTCCATCATAATAAAAGCGAAGATACAAGGTTTGGCTGTCTGCAAAATATTTGACATCAAGAGCTCTAAGTTCCGGGGTTACCGAACCTGATAAAGCTCCTCGTGCCGCCAATAAAGCATCAATATCCGAAAATAGTGACATATCTCACTTTTTTGGCCCCTAATTATTAAAGATCTTGCGGAGTTCTTTCAAGAGATTTTCAAAGCGTTTTTCCTCTGCTTGGGCAGCTGTTGCATAGATCGCAAGAGCCCGATAAGAGGACGGTTTCGGTTGCCAGAAAACGGGATGCAAGTTGAATTGTCTGGCCAAAAAGTCGGGCAAAAAGCCGATCTCATCAGTTTGAGCGCAAATGCTGGCAATCAGCGACCAGCTCGGGATGCGCGACTTTAAAGGAAGCGGAACGCCATAGACCTGTTGCCACTTGTGCTGCAATGCCACCACCTCCAACTGCTCCTCGGGAAGCAGGACGGATTTTAAAGGGGCTTGCGGGTTTCTGGAGTAGAGGCAGAAGTGGCCCTTTCCGAGTTCCGTTGCTGCGACCCCTTTCCAAGGAGCATTGTCGAGAACAATGGCAAGGTCCGCTTCTGAGGCCAAGACAGCTGCATATGCTTTATCCGGCCGCATCGATTTGAACTCGATCTGTCCATCTGAAAGAAGAGGAGGGATGACAACTTGGGCGATCGCATGAGTTGTGGCCAAGCGGATGGGGACCTGGTCCTTGGCGACGATCAGCTCGCGCAACTGCCTCAGCCATTGCTCCAAACGAGGAAGGAGGAGCTGCCCTTCGCGCGTTAAGCGGAACCGCCTTTTTTCATGCGTGCACAAAGGGACCCCAAAGGCCGCTTCGACGCGCTGGACCGCCGTACTTGTGGCACTTTGGCTTAAATGATGCAACGCTGCCGATTTGCCAAGATTGTTCCGGTGGGCGGCTGTAATCAAAATCTCCACATCGGCGATCCGCAAATTTTTTAATGATTGATCAAATTGTGACAATAATTCTCCTCGTATTTCTGAAAAATTTAATTTTTTCATAAAAAACCTCTATCTTCAAATCGATTTTTTCGATATTAGAAATCAAATATATCAACATTACAAATAATACCCAATTGCATAAGCTGCTAATTTTAAAGTGGAGTTAAATTTATGGGCATAAGCGGTAGCATCTTGAAATTTTTTCAGTGGATCTGTCGATTTAATTTTGGGAATTTTGAAAAAGAAGAATTTAAAAAATTTCTTAGAATGGGCGTCATCTTCGCCCTTATGATCGGGATCTATTGGACCCTCCGTCCTCTAAAGGATGCTGTTTTTATCCAACTCGTTGATAAACTGCAGCTTCCCTTTGCCAAAACAGCCTCCGTGATCACCCTCCTTCCCCTGGTGATGTTCTACACCAAGCTTCTGGAAAAGACCTCCAGGGAAAGAATGCTCATTATTTTACCGAT
>CAZEYJ010000236.1:0-14633 GCA_964516795.1 uncultured bacterium | reverse complement strand
GGTTGATGGATGACCTGCGCTCCATGATTGACCAAACCAAAGAGGCGATAGCTGCGGCGGTCAGCTCGCGGCTTACCATGCTCTATTGGCATGTCGGGTCGCGAATCCGTTCGGAACTCCTTAATAATGAAAGAGCTGAATACGGAAGACAGATTGTTGCCACAGTGTCGCGACAATTGGCGGGCGAATATGGTAAGGGATTCGTTGAGAAAAGCCTTAGGCGCATGATCCAGTTTGCCGAGGTCTTTCCAGATCAAGAAACCGTCAGCGGTTTAACTCGTCAATTGACCTGGTCTCATTTTCGACTTCTACTGCCACTTAAGGACTCTCTTAAGAGAGATTTCTACGCCGAAATGTGCCGTATCGAGAAGTGGAATGTCCGCACCCTTGAAAAAAAGATTGGTTCCATGCTCTTTGAGCGCACCGCCCTATCTAAAAAACCGGAGTCTTTAGTAGAAGCCGAAATTGCCTTGCTTCGTAAGGAAGACCAACTCTCGGCCGATCTTGTGCTTCGCGATCCATACATCCTCGAATTTCTCAATCTCGATGATCATTACATGGAGAAAGATCTTGAAGATGCGATTATGCGTGATCTTGAGCAATTCCTTCTTGAATTCGGAGTTGGTTTTACCTTCATGGCTCGTCAAAAGTGTATCGTAGTAGACGATATTGACTTTCATCTCGACCTTCTCTTCTTCCATCGCCGCCTTCGTAGATTAGTTGCCATTGAGTTAAAAGTAGGCGACTTTCGGCCAGAGTACAAAGGACAGATGGAACTTTATCTTCGCTGGCTTGATAAATACGAACGGCAGCCTAATGAGGAGTCGCCTATCGGCCTCATCCTCTGCACAGGAAAAAATCATGAGTGCATTGAGCTGCTCGAACTCGACAAGTCCGGTATCCACGTCGCCGAATACTTAACGGCTTTGCCATCCAAAGAAGCTCTACGCCAGAAATTGCAACAGGCGAGCAAAAATGCCCGCCGACGTCTTGAAGAACAATAACGGAAGAAAGATGAGTAGTCCATTAGACCAAGCTAGAGAAGTGCTAAACGATCTTGAAAGAGATCTTGAAAGGAGTAAAGCGCTCTGGGACTCTATGAGGGAAGTGAATCCTAATTTTGAGCAACTTTCCGATCGGCATTGGATTCAACGACGCAATCGCAGCTGGCTGCACGGGGCTACCGAGTTGCATGAGCGTAATGAGCTCGAGAGATGGCTTTATGATGTTCCTCCTATTACAGCAAGGGCTAACTCTTCTGCCATAGCTGTGTACAATGCTTGGCGTAAATGGCTGAATACATCAGGGATTCCGAAATGGAACATTGGCTATGACTATGACAAAAAAACCCATCAGTTGCGAGAGGTACAAGCACAGGAGCTAGGGGAAACTTATTATGCAGGAGACAGGAGGTTTAAAATTCAGCGGCCACTTAAAGGAGAAACATTGTTGGCTTTCGTTATGCGACTAGCGCAAGAACTCGAAGATTCGGGTAGAGGACACCGATTGGAGTGGCGAGCCCTTAAAAGCTTTTTGGAGTTCGTGAGAAGCAAATACCCAAAGGAGGAGGTGGCTTTTATTGAGCATATTTTTCCTCAAAAAATGGACTTGCACTGCGACAGGATCATAAGGTTGATCCCACCCGAGGCCTATCCTATTTCAGAGAGGACAGCGGCAGAAATCTCAATGGAGTTAGCCCGGCGATGTCGAACCGGTCGTCCTGATGCCTGCCATACAGCGGCGGAAAGCTTAGGGCTTTTTTTGCTTTGTGTGACAGCCTCCCGCCTTCGGCTCCCAACTCATGTAGAAACCATTTTTTCCATTAAAACAAGTGCGGTTCAGAAAGGGGAAAGGTGGCCTCTTCTGCAAGTTCCCACTTGGTTTGGGGATCGACCGGTCCACATTTCGCATCGGTGGGCAGCATTTCTCAATGCCTTATTTCGTATTCCCTCTAAAGAGCCTAGAGAAACCATTCTTCAGCGACCCCTGAGAAGCTTGACGCGTACGTTTGATGTAGCGCTACAATCTGTTAACCCAAACCCCGAATATGGCAACATCACCTATCTTTCTCTTCTAAATCAGCCTCATATTTTTGACGACCATCGTCCTCAGCCTAAGCATTAAATTATCAGTTGTTTAGCTCTGTAATTTTCACTGGTGGAAAAGTGTCCACCACTGTGCCGACGCATAATTGGTAGCTCCCGCTACAATTGGGCTTAATTAAACAAAACCCAATTTGAGGTGCTGAATGGAAAATTATGTTTATTGGTCTCCGCAACAACTAGTTAAGAGCGGAAAATATCCGCTTTCGATGGGGCAGGTCCGGCATCTGCTGCTGTTCCGTCATCGAAATGGTCTTCAAAATGTCGTTAGAAAAATTGGTAAGCGTTTGCTGGTGAGAGTCGACCTATTTGACCAATGGATTGAAAATCAAGCCTCCTAACATCACAACCAAAAGATGAGAGGAATCAGGTCACATGGGATGCCTGCTTAGCTCGTCTTGCTCAACCCATAACCAATATGCCCATAAAGGAGGTAGAAGATGAGAAGACAAAGTCGAAAACAATCAAGACGTAGTCAGACCGCGCGCAGCTTTTGTAAAAATGACTGGTTCGAATACGAACTGCGAAAAAAGCGCTTCAGTCAGTGTCCAACAAAGTACGCGACCGAAGCGCGAAAAGTGGCTGAAATCTTAGGATTATAAGCCTTGTTCCTCCCAAGTTGCTGCTTGGGAGGGACTTTTATCAACCACAAGAACGAGACTCTTCATGGACTATGATACTATACCTATGAATACACCACCAGATCCAATATCGGCAAATGCCTTTTTGATCCGACCTAAGAAAGGAGCGGCAAAGGCTTTGAAGGTGGTCAAGAATGATTTAAAAGCGGCCGGTTGCCATTGGCATATGACAGCAGGAGCTTGGAGTTGTCCTGCAAAGGCTAAAGAGACGATTGAAACGCTTTTAAACAAGAAACAAATCGGGATTAACTTAACGCCTTTTCAGGATGATTATTTTTACAAAGATGAGAGAGGTCAACAAGCGGACAAAGTGTGGACGCAAATCGATCTTTTGGAGCAGAGGCACTATGCTGAATCTACTGCTTTGCTCGTTGATCGTGCGGCCTTTGAGAGTGAAATAGAGACGGGGGGGCTTTCATTGGAAGACCCTGATGTTAAAATGAGATTGGAGCAGTTGGATGCTCGTGGCAAGGAGCAGAGCATTTTGATGGAAGAGATCATGCAGTTGCGGAATAGTGCGCAGCTGCTTGAGACGGTTGAAGAAGCGGAAGTCAAGCTGCCTTTTCATGTCCTTGGCTACAATGCACAACGTGAAATTTTGATCTGGAAAGATGGACGGCTCATTGCACTTCCTGCTGGCCGCCTGAACAAAGATGAGCTTCGACTTTATGTTGGAGGTGATTCTGAATGGTTTCAGGAGGAGGAAGCAGAAAAGGCACTTAAGCTCCTGCTAATCGACACTGCGCACAAGAAGGGATTTATTGATGATCAGGCACCTTTGAAAGCGGGTGTTTGGTGTATCAACAAAAAGTGGTTAATTATCTCCGGCAAGAAAGCTGCCATCATTGAAGGAGATCGGTTGCAGTATCTCGAAGAGCCTATCTTTGAAGGTAAGCTGGTCGAAACGGAAGGGGCATCTTGGTTGAATTGGTCAGCAGTTGAAGAAGCTATGCAGATTCGGCAGAGCGACCTAAAAAATGTCTTCAATCTCATTCACGGCAAGGTAAAACAGTGGAACTGGTTAGACCCTTCAATGAGTGCCTTTGTAACGGCGTTCGTCATGTTGTCAATTATACAGCACGCCATGCCGTGGCGACCTTGGATTTATCTAACAGGGGCCAAAGCAACTGGTAAGTCCACTTTTTTCGAAGATATTTTGCAGGGTATCTATGGCGGACAGGTTGAGCGTTTGGACAAGAGTACGGCACACGCTACTGCCCAAACCATCGGCAATAGCGGTCGAATCCCCGTGTTTGATGAATTCGAGAAACATAAACATATTCCCGATATCCTTGAACTAGCCAAACTTTTCAACCGAGGCGGCCAGAAGACCAGTGGCACGGGTTCCGATAAAGCCCATCGATTTCATCTGCATCACATCCCTTGGTTTGGGTCGATTTATTTGCCTAGGAAGCTCATGCAGGACGCAGCACAGGAATCAAGGATCGTCAAATTTGAGCTGAAAAAGCTGACGAATGCTTCGGCTCCTCTTGAACGATTTGGTGTTGGAGAAGGGGTTATTATTGCGGCCAAAATCGTGGCAGCGATGATCCTTGCATGGGATGAGATTGAGGTGAAGGCGCAAGAGATCAATGCAAATCGGCAATTGTTCATACAAGAGCAGCCAGGCATTGAGGTTCGTACCGTAGAAAACTTTATGTATGCGTCCGCGTTGCTAGCGATAGTGGCCCCTGAAGGAGTAGAGGAGATTTTCCCAAGATGGGCAACTCTTCAGTCGGAAGACGACGGCGATAAGCTTCTTGACATGATTTTGGCGAGCCTTATTTATGTCGAAGGTAACAAGGTTTCTATTGGAGAGATGTTGCGAGGGGCTGGGCGCTATGTTGATGAATTGGAGCGACACGGATTGAAGATCGTAATGCACAAATCGAAAGATTTTTTGGCGCTTCGGTGCGAGAGTGTGACGAGGTATTTGCTTAAGGATACGGAGTACGCCGTTTTGGACATCCGAAGTCCTTTGGCGAGGATCGAGGGAGCTGTTGGGAGCGCGCAGGTGAAAATGGCGGGCGTCAATCAGCGTTGTGTTTTGATTCCTGTGGAACGGGTTTTAGGTGTATGAACGCTACGATCCTACCACAGAGTAACGCTTGATTTTTAGATGTAAGATGTTGTGGTTTAAGTTGTTATGTTTTTTCAGTAGCGTGGTAGCGGAGAATTTCTATGGCAAAGTGAAATGGGGACGTGGGTAAGGTTGCTACAGCATTGTTCAAAAAAAGGTGCAAGTTGATGTTACCCGCTACTGACATCTTTAATGTATTATTTATCAAACTGTTAAGCGGTAGCTTTGAAGCGTTACCAAGGAAGAAAAAATATGAAAGAGAAAGTACAAAAGCAAAAGGCTGTTGTTAATGCTGACCTTACGCAAAACCTGCCGATGAGTGTAGACCCGTTAGGTCCATCTCTTCGATTTCAAAGAGAATCGGATGATAAGTCGGGCAAAAGGACGATAGATGTGGTTTTGTCGGATGGAACGAAACTGTCCCATGAGTCAAAGGAACGGTTTTTTGAGGCTATGAAAAAAGCCACAGGTACTGATGATTTCAATTATTCCATACCTTTGCTTGCACAAGTGTCTCATGGTATGCGCGATTCGACGGAAGAGCAACGCCTGACACGGATGACCTCTTTGATTCCAACACTTAAGCCACAGGATGAAACTGAGGCGCTTCTTGCAGGGCAATTTTTGACTTTGCAAAACTCGGCTATGGACTGCTTGCGGCAAGCTCATTTTCAAGAAGGTTTTTATCATGTAGAGCGCTATATGAATTTAGCGGCCAAGCTCTTCAACGTGGCAAACCAGACGATGCAAACCATGTTAAAATATCGGGCAAAAGGCCAGCAGACAGTACAGGTCGTTCACGTGCACAATGAAGGGCAAGCTATTGTAACCCAAAACTTATCGCATCCTTCTTAAGGGGGGACCTAAAGAAAAAACCAAAATTGAACCCCATGGATCATTGTGGGACAGTGTACTGCAAGAAGCAAAAGAACGAAAAAAGGGTGCCAGAAATGGGCCGTCCGAGGAAGAACGACATGTCATATGCATGGAGGAACTTCTAAGGGCCCTAAAACTAAATCAGGCAAAGACCGATCACAAATGGCCGCATATCGGCATGGAGCACATACCAAAGAGGCAAGAGCTTTGCATCAAGGAGCTATGGCTTTAATTAAACAGAGCAAAAACATTCTTGCGGCATTCAATGAATGAGGTCTTATTCATTTGTCTAAGAGCTTGTGTCCCTCTGTCCGATATTTGCAAAGGTCATGCTCGTGTTCCGGTTCAGGGGATTGATCGCTTTGCGAGCATTTGTATATTGCTGATTCCCTAAAAAATGATTGCATCTACGACGTAATTCTCTTAGTAGCTAAAATCTCTCGGCACAGCAATTACAAGAAAAACCGAAATGCTAAAAACGTGTGTTCCTGGTTTTTCATTGGAACCTTTGGCACATTTTTAGGATACATCGTTTTAAGAAACGCCTTTAATTTTTTATATCTCGAGGTAAGACTATGCGAAACTTTCTCAAATATTTTTCAATCCCAGGCTTTCTTATCATCGGCTGCACGGTCCTTGGTATCTATATGGCATCGAAGGAATGTCAAATTCAAAACATGTTGGTTGATAAGGCTCTTCAGGGAAACCGCTATGCTATAGCTATTTTGCGCAAATATGAGAAGCCTTGGAAATTGGATTCGAAAGTACTCAACGAAGCTTTAGAGGGGAATGTGTTCGCACTGGAAATCCTCAAGGTTGACCAAGAACCCAATGCGACCTAGTTATTTCGAGGCAGTCGGTTAGACCACCCTCATTTCATAAATGGATCTTAACCTCTTAGAGGATCGATTATGCAACCAATCAGTGAAATTTTTAAAGAAGCTGGACTTTTTACTTGGATATTTTTGGGAATATCTAGTGTAGCGATAACAATGGTTGTCATCGGCGCAGTCAAAATGAAACGAGAAGACGGGATGGGGTCATGGGTTTCTGTCATACCCTTCCACAGCATTACCTTTGTTCTTGTAGTAGTAGGAATGGTCCTTTATTGCGCAAATGACTCGGTAAAAAGGAGAAAAGAATTTGACCAGCAAAGGAAAATGTATGAAGGGCAGCTAGTGGCAAGGCAAGCGGCTCCGCTTATGGAAGAGGAAAAAAGTGTAGCTCTGGATCGGCGTCTTCAGTCCATCGATGGGATGATCGGATATCTAGATCAAAGTATAAAGATGGGGCAAGAACCGAAGGATGTGACCCCTATTATGCTTTTCCTCGCGAAAGAGATAAAAAATATTCGTGATGGGAAATAATCAGGTGGTTTGAGCATAGCGTTCAATTACTCCATGGCTAATCAGGCAGAGACTCAAGAAGTTTGATTTTATCTAGTGGGGTCGTCCTAGCTCGTATAAGGTTCTAAGCAAAACTAATTAATCTCTGAAAAAATTTTAAGAACTGCTGCTGAAGGATAATTGGATAAGGAAGCAACCCCGTTCGCTAACTCAACTGGAACAAGGGCTCCTTCATGGCGAGAACTAATAAGAGTAGGAAGAGTGGCCATAATCCGATCGAATCCGATGAGATCGTCTTTCTTTGCTGGGAAATTTTCATCCTCAACATACAGACCTACTGGAACACTTATTACCATATGATGGTGAGGGTTAATTTTTACAAATACTTTTTCGCCGTAATTCGTTCGTTTGCCATAGGGGTTTTTGGGATCTGGAGCCCGGCGAATATCTTCTTGAACAGTTTTATGTGGTAAAATGGCATAGCTAGGAAGCTCACCGTTGCTGTTCGGTTTCATAAATTTAGCAAAACAACTGAGACAATCTAAAAGCACCCCGGTCTTTTCCTGGCCAATGATATGAATGGGACAATGATTTTTTTTGGCATAATCAAGGAAGTCACGGATAAGTGGGACCAATTTTGAGTATTGACCTCGAAGGGTCAATGGACCATCTTTGATAAAAAGAGCATCCGAAAGATCTTTGTGCCATTTTTTTTCCCAGTAATGTCTTATGAAAGAAAACATCAAAAGGGTCTCATGTACAAGCATATAACCAGCAGCAACGCTATCGGGTGCCGAATCCTCGCTCATCTCTAAATGGAATCCGATCATATCGCTCAGCATCACTATTTTGCCGCAGTGCTCACAAGAAGCTTCGTCAGCATCGTAAGGCAGACCATGTACTTCTTTGTCACAATGAGGACAATCGAATTTAGGCGACCTTAGGGTCTTGTTTTCGCGCCATTTTTGATAGGCAAGCCATTTGAGAGTTAAATACACTTGCCCCTCTAGCTGCGGGTCTTTGAGAGAATCCGCTACAATCCCCCTTACTGCATCGTAATTGGATAAACCAGGGATGCTCACATTCTTTAAAGGGAATACTGTCGAGTGTCGCAGCGCAGCGCTACACATCAACGATTTTAAGTGAAGAGGATGGGGATAATCTGGATCAAGTTTTGCAATTGCTCTTGGATCCATCCGAACAAGAGCAGTCTTTACAAATGCAATTTCTCGTATAGGTGGGCGGTCAGATGGTAAAACTTGTAAAGATCCATCGACAGACAAAATCAACCGGAGAGGAGGAATATTGGTAGCATCAAAAGTCTGCCAAGAACCGCAAACTGAAGCTGTTTCATTAACAGGAGGGTATTCAAATTGCTTTATGAGCTTATTGACAAGCTCGCTATTTAAAACATCAAGGTGTCCTAACTTGGATGCCTTTTCGGCTGGCAATCGGGATCCGGTTTGATATGGCATTGAGCAGTCTCCCTAGTCGCCGGTAGAAATAGGTTCAAAGCGGCGAGTTTGCACGGGAATAACAAAGCGGTGAGAACGGGTAAGCATACGCATGTAGCCTGGTGTCTTAGAGCGCATGATTTCCTCTTCCAAGCCAGCAAATTGCACTTGAACGCGTCCGAGAGATTTGGCTTCATCTTGTGAAGAAATGTGGCCAATGAAGAAATTCTCCGTTTGCGCCAACAACTCTTGGTTAATCGTAGAAGGAGATTGGGTAGAAAAAACGATGCCGATATGGAATTTTGCACCCTCTTTAGCAAATCGAGCGTAAACTCCGGTAAAATCTTTCCCGTCCTTAGGAAATAGGTTATGTGCTTCTTCAAAGTAGAGCTGTACGAAATGCTCGCCTAAAGTATCTGAGGTAAATTTTTGTTCTTGATGAAAAAAAATCTTACTCGAAAGCATATCAGCGAAATATCTTCTAAGCTCATCTGTCGCATTGCCGAGATCAAGGATGACTGTTTGGCCTTCATCAATGTGAGTAAGAATTTCTCCCACAAAATCTCCTGCTGAAGACGAGTGATAATCTCTATAAGGACGCAATACACCGGTACCAGTACCACTAGCAGGGTCTAGAAATCCCAATAGTGCCGCATCGTCAGCGTCAAACATAGGTTCTTTACTTTTCGAGATGAGTTCGCTATGTTTTGGCTTATCGAGTCGGAATTTATTAAGTACTTTTAGTTCTGCAATTAATTCCGCAAGCGTTGTAGGAGCCTCTGGAACTTCCTGCTCGGCATGCTTGTAAGCAGCTTCTCTGAGCTTTGCATTAAAATGGGGGTCAAACCCACTGACGGTTCCTCCTCTCAAGCCGAGAGAGAGAAGTCGCTTTTCACTTACTTCAAAACCTGCGTCTTTTAAAATAGCCCAATAATACAGAATACGACGGAGCGGTCTTGTGCGCTCCTCTTCGGGCAACGATTTTATATCGGCAATCGACATTAATGTAACGCTTGCAAAACTTCGTATATAGTTAGAACTTTTATTGTCATTTTTTAAGAATGAAGCGATAACTCTAATGCAGCTATCTGGTTGCTCATAGAAATTGAGGCGAAGTGGTTTGGAAGGAGTTTTGGGACGTTCAACTAAAGCGTAGACGATACATCTATCTTGATATGCACTGCGCAAAGATTGATTGTCATCCTGTGGATTATCGTTTGCATATTCTCCGTTAATATCAAAAATTAGCTGACCAACAGATCGATCGACTTTAGTAGATTCAATCATACTCTGAGCAATCAGCTTGACCGCATTGGATTTTCCTAAGCGAGTCTTACCAAACATCGCTGTTCTGAAGCCTCGGAAGTCAAGAGTTGAAATTTCAACTGGAATCTTAGGATTATCAGCTTCGCTTTGAAGAAGAAGTTGGCACTCGGTCATCCGAAGGTCTCCTAAGCAGAAACGCCCATTTTCTCTGACTGTGCCATTTACAATCATGGTAAGAAGTTCTTCATTAGGGGAAAAAACTTTGTATCGATGCGCGCTGACAATATTATTTACGTCACCGGAAAATGCCAATTTAGTGGCATCAGAAGGATTTGGATAAAACATCCCTAGGACCGAACAGTTTAAAGCACCCCATTGAAGTTCTCCCTGAGTCCAACGATCCAGTTCTGGCATGGATTTCTTATGGAGTTCGAAGTAGGTTTGTTGAACGTGAGTGTTTAAAGGAGTCGGAGCGACATCCATTACTCGAAGTAGGGTAAAGTGAGGCGGCATTTCTTCCATTTTCTCAGGAGCCATAATCAAGAAAGAGCCTCGAGGAATACCTCCAACAGCGCGCTTATATGGGTCGGATGTGATGATTGTGGCCTTATCGTAACCGAGGTCAAGAACATATCCAACGAAGCGCATTTGTTCCACATCCTCTGTTTTTTCAAGAACTTCTTCTCTTTGAAGAAAGCTTAATAAAGCGCCCAATGGATTATCTTGGTATCTTACTCCAGAAAAAAATCCTCGCGCCGTCGTCATATGTTTCTTAGCCTATAATTACCAGTTCTTCGAACTGTTTCCTATTTTTGGAGTTTGCCGATATCGAGCTAAAACGAGAGACGGTTTTAGTTTTAAAACCTCTTTCCTTATATAGCTCCTTTACCGATTCATGGTTTGCATTGGTACCCAATATCTTGGTTCCACGTTTTTTAGCTCGTTTTAAAGAATCAGCAAGTCGAATCTGATCTTTCCAGGAGAACAGCTGCTCATTATATTTGATAAACCCGTTCGTGTTATGACAGACGGTATAAGGAGGATCCGCAAAGATAAAGTCGCCTTTTTTAGTCTCATCAACAAGAGACTCAAAGTCTCCTAGACGAATATCCGCTTTTTTCAGTAATTCAGCAGTTCGAATGAAATCATCGGTATCAAAGAGCACATTCGTTCTTGTGCCTATTGGAACATTGAATTGACCCTTTCGATTAACTCGATAGATGCCATTGAAACAAGTTCTATTAAGGTAGATCATACGAGCTGCTCTGGCAACTAAATCCTCTGGCACCGATTCGCGTACTGAGTAGTAATATTTAGGCGAATGTCTCGTCTGATGTTCAGTCAATAATTGCTTCAACCTTATCGGATCCTTTTTAATGCCTAGATACGTCTTAATAACTTCTTCATTTGCATCACCTAGAAGCGCCTTTTCGGGCGTAAGGTGAAAAAAAACAGAGCCACTCCCTAAAAAGGGCTCAACATATCTATCAAACTTTCTAGCCAGTAGATCGGGGTGTGCAACAATGAACCACCTTTTTCCTCCAGGCCATTTCAAAAATGGAGTCATTTTAAATCTTGTTGTTAGCTTAGAATAGGTTTTCCTTTTCACATGCTACACAAAAAGATTTGAAAATCAAAATCCATTCGCTCTGAGGCATTTTCTCAATATAATGGCTTTTTTTGCAATTTCAAAGATTTGCTAAGGGTAGATGTAAACTATTGTTTTTAGCTTCTAAAATATATAAGCACTTAATTTTTATGATTAAATTCTGATTAAAAAACAAGAAAAGCGTCAGGCGATGGGCGAAATGGCTCAAGAAATAGTTCAAATGGAAAATTTGTGGTGCAACGGCGGTGCAACAACCTTCCTATTGCACCATTTTTAACCCGCTGAATTCGGTTGCATTGAATAAGTAACTTGCTCATAATCATGCCTATAAAGATTGGGTGATGTTGGTTGGAAGGGCTTGCTCCCTCTCTTTTAATGAGAGGGTCGATGGTTCGAGTCCATCAAGTCTCAATTTCCAAAAAAATACCCAGCCATTAGGCTGGGTTTTTTTTTGCAAAAATGAGAATTGAGCAAGACACACTGTGTCTTGCGTATGAGACTCGAAGTGAAGCAGCCTTGTGCTGCGAACCGGCGGGGGACCCGGAGTCATCAAGTCTCAATTTCCAAAAAAATACCCAGCCATAAGGCTGGGCTTTTTCTTACAAAAAATAAGATTTAAGTAGTCGCGATATGGCGGCGCGCCTATTGCTGTTCTGTTTGGAGCTTTTCGCTTTCAGATAACCGAAACCAGCTTGTTGGATGGCCTTGGAGGTAGCTTTCATATTCGCCTTCTTCAAGCATGAGGTGGAAATTTTTGTGCCAAGGGAGGTGTTTGCATGTAAAGTCCCCTGCAATCCGATAACTGCTATTTTCAGGGTATTCTAAGAGATTTGTGTGCTGAGCTGATCTGAGATGTTTTTTATTGATTAAGCAAAACGTTGTGTCAATATCGACGCGATAAACCTCTAAGTCGGGATTGGGATCATATCTGACCGGATCATTCCATGCATTTGCTTCCCACGACTGGATCGTTTTTCCGTGGTAGCATACATCAGGACGAAGGTCGGGGTGGTCGATGCTGAGGGCAAAGCCGACTCTATGCGCCTGAAAGTAGTCGCTGACTTCTAGCATTTGTTGGATGAAGTTTGTGGGCAAATTTTCATTAAATTCTAGATCGGGATCGGTCAAAAGGTAAACATCTCCCACTAATTTCTGGATCCAGTCTTTTTTGTAAACGGTGAAGCCGAAATTATTTTTTTGTTTTAGCAAGGTGTATTGATATTCGTTCTCATAATAATCTAACATCGAAGGGAAAGTGCTGTTATTATCTATAATGATGATATCAGAAGTGTAAGGCTCCAATTGGCGTACCATGTTTTTAACGAAAGTGGGCTGATTGTAAGCAATGATCACCGCGGGCATTTGTGTTTTTATTAAAACTTCAGAATTTTCCTGAGGTTCGAGTAAGACAGATGCAAAGGGATGGTGGGAGAGATAATCGCATAAATCTGGGCTGGGGCAGTCTGTTTTAAAGAATTCAAATAGGTGTTTAAAATCTGTGATTTTTTTAGATTTCCACCATTCTAAGTGAAATGAGAGATAGACTTTGGTTTTGTTGTAATAGGCAAAATAAAGGAGGTCTTCTAAAATGTCTTCCTCGCCGCCTTCAATGTCACATTTAATAAAGGCGACATCACGAGAGGAGATGGAATCATTTTGAAATATGTAATCGTGAACTAACTGTTTGATTGTGATTGCTTGAATGGGATAGTCTTCTGCATGGCCTCCCTGCTGTTTAATATAAGAAATCGATTCATTCAGTTGATTTCCCCTGGGGCCGAATACAACGGTTCGACCGGTAGAGGCAACAGGCCGTGAACAAATACTGACATTTGAGCATTCTGAAGCGGTTAGGTTTTTTTTCAGATCGCGTAAAGAAACTCGATCTGGCTCCACAACGATGACATGGTGGAAATGATGAGATAACCAAATCGCTGTTGTGCCGATCCAAGCTCCCAAATCAATAGCAATTGCATTGGGATTTTTCACTCGGTCAAAGACTTCAAAGGTCTCATTTTCCCATTTTGCAAATTCTTCTCGAAAAAAATGATTAAGACCAGAATCTGAAGAAACAAACCGGTGCAAAACGTTTTTCTTGTAGACTTCTACACACTCCTCAGCGAGCAAAGCGGAAGAAATAAAAAGCCAGGATATCGTAGTTAGCAATAATCGATTCATGTACCTACCGAATTTTTCAATGTCATTACGTTGGGTTTAAAAAGTAAAGCTGGCGCGCATCGAGAGTCCTTCGAGGCCAAGGTCGCCTTTGCCGGAGACGTTGATCCCTGAGTTGCTCTGCGTGGTGAAGCGCATGAGTTGGTTTTGTCCTAGGAAGAGGAGGGTTTCCCATCCGGCTTCGATAAGGAGGTGGTAGCGGTCGTTGCAGAGCATTTTGTCCCAGCGCATGCCTAGGAAGAGGTCGAAGTTGAGGCGGATGAGGTGAAATGCGTTGTGGTCGATGTCGAGATAAGGGAGGGGAGCGGTGTTGAAGTAGGCGGCATCCTCATGTTGGGCGACCTCAAAGAACCCATAGAGCAGGGAGAAGTTGAAGTTTCCGCAAATGCCGAAGCCCCAGCCTAGGTTCCACAGGGTGTTGAGTCCGAGCTTGGGACCAATCCCCCAAAAATCGTTTTTCATTTCGATCTTGTCGTGGATGACGGTCAGGCCGTTGAGCCCGGGGCCGCCGGAGAGGTCGAAGTGGAAGTTCTGATGGAGCCATAGGGTGGAAAGATCGATAAATGGGGTCAGGTCGAGAAAGGGGCGGGGTGAGAATGTGGTGCTGATCCCGAGATCGATCATATTGAGGTTAAGGCGCGCTCGGGCTTTGCTTTTGTATTCGTAGGCTCTTGAGGATTGGGCATCGGGTGTGCTCCAGACGCTGAAGAGGGCGCTGGGCTTATCGGCGCTGTTGGAAGTGGTGTGGCCTGTCTCGTAGTATGTCCAGCCGGCGTTTAGGTCCATTTTTTTATAAGGGATTTGGTAGCCGAGGTCGACGCGGCATCCCCAGTCCCAAGCAAAAGTGGCCCTAGAGACTTTGGCGTCATCGTCGAGTCCTGAGGTCCCTTTGTTTTTAATGACGTAGTCGGTCCCTTCTTCGTAAGCTTTCCAGAACAAGGCAGAGACGGATGTTGTGATATTGTAGCCATGGTCAAGTTGGTAGTGGCCCGGAAGATCGGTCGGCGTCGGTGTCGTGGCGGTGTTGGGTTGTTGAGAGGGGGTTGCATCTGCGATCTGCATCTCATTGACCATCACCATCCAG
>CAZEYJ010000235.1:0-1687 GCA_964516795.1 uncultured bacterium | reverse complement strand
AAAAGAAAAAATCAATTTGATGGTCGGTATTTACAAAGACGACCAGATGAGAGCTGAACTATTGAGTTCGGTCAAAAAGGCTAAAGAACTCATCCTGGTCCAGGATTTGATGGCCGATTATCTTCCTATTGATGGTCTGGGCGAATTGACCGAACTGTTAGGTCCGGTGATATTTAGCGATCTCCTTTGGAGAGAAAAGCAGGGAAGTATTTATGCGGCGCATACGACGGGTGGAACCGGTGCTTTGCGGGTTGCGGGAGAGTTTTTGGCTCAGCAAGTGAGTCGGACCGTCTACTTGCCGAATCATACCTGGCCTAATCATCGGTTGGTGATGGAGCGGGCTGGATGTAAGGTTGAAACGTATCCTTACTATAGCAAAGAAAAGCGAAATTTTGATCTGGATGGGATGCTTGGGTTTCTCTCACAACTGCCAGAAAAATCGGCGATTTTGCTCCATGCATGCTGCCATAACCCAACCGGATGCGATCCGACGATTGGGGAATGGAAAGAAATTTCCCGATTCATGTTACAAAAAAGACTTCTTCCATTTTTTGACTTTGCCTATCAAGGACTTGGGGATGGGGTGGAAAAGGATGCGGAGGCTGTAAGAATTTTTGTTGCCGATGGACACGAGATGCTGATCGCCTATTCCTGCTCGAAAAACTTTAGTATGTATTGCCAAAGAGTGGGTGCTTTGTTCGTTGTGAATGAAAATTCTGCAGTTAAGCTCCGTGTGGGCAGTCAAGTGAAGAGGATCATACGCGCTCTTTACTCGAATCCTCCAGCTCACGGGGCTCGAATTGTGGTTGAGGTGTTGAAAAATCCCGAATTGAAAAAAGGTTGGCAGAAAGATGTAGAGGGAATCCGCCATCGACTGAATCTGATGAGAGAAAGCTTGATTCAACGCCTGATCGGAAAAACAAAACAGATGGATTTCAATTATTTGCGAGGGCATAAAGGGATGTTTTCATTCATCGATATGGATAAAACTCAGGTCCAAAAAATGATTGAGAAATTTGCCATTTATATGACTGACAATGGGCGGATTAGCGTCGCGGGATTAACAACGAAAAACATCGATTATGTAGTCAACAGTTTGGTTTCTGTATGCGTCGGACAATAGGGCTTCCTTTTTTAGTTTTGGGCCTTTTTCTCTTTTGCTGGATCAATGTGCCGAAAAGCCTGTCGGATCGGTTCCGTTCCTGGACAGCGGCCTCTTTTGGACGTCCGCTGAGCGATGGCCACTCAAATGAGCTCGCTCGTCTAAAACTAGAAAATCAAACGTTGCGCACTCAAGTAGAGCACGTGTACGAAAGAATCTTTTTTGATCAACGGATTGGCGATCAATTTGATTTCTTGAAAGAACAAAAGGATTTTGCTCAAAAACGGACAGCGCATCTTCGCAATCTCATGTTAGAGCAACTTTTGTCTCTGCCTGCACAAGTGATTTATCGAGATCCAAGTTCTTGGAGCAGCAGCGTTTGGGTCAATGTGGGAGAAAAGGATAACCGTGCGCTGGGCCGCACGATCGTTGCTAAAAATAGCCCGGTTCTTGCTGATGGAGCGATTGCCGGTGTCGTTGACTACGTAGGAGAAACTCAAGCCCGCATCCGCCTGATTACCGATTCGGGGCTCTCTCCCTCTGTCCGAGTCTGCCGGGGAGCTACCCAAAATCGGGAACTTTCAC
>CAZEYJ010000234.1:0-3588 GCA_964516795.1 uncultured bacterium | reverse complement strand
CAAAAAAGCTGGCGTATTCAGACCCGATGATCCCCCCTCCTAGAACAATCAACGTTTTAGGGACATGGTCGATCGAAAGAAGCCTAGTCGAATCCAAGATCCGTTCATGATCAAACGGGACGTGGATCGGATTGCGCGGCTTAGAGCCTGTGGCGATCAGAAAATAATCGGCCGTCACGCGAAAAGAGGCATGCTGGTCGTCATCTAAGATCACGATATGGTTTTTGTCTTGAAAGCGGGCCGTCCCATGGATAAGCCGGATCTTGTTCTTCTCAAACTGCCGGATGAGCATTTTCCTTTGCTCTTCGAGCACCTTATGCAGCCTAAAATTCAAATCATTAATTGAAACCTCGCGAAGCACCCTGTCCTGCCCGTAAAAACTCCTCTCATAGAATCCGGTCAGATCGATAATCGCCTCGCGAAGCGATTTCGAAGGGATCGTCCCCGAGTTCAATGAAGCGCCGCCGGGAAAAGGATCCCTTTCGACCACGATCACGCTCTTGCCCAGCTTGGCCGCTTGGATCGCCGCTTTTTGCCCGGCAGGGCCGGAGCCGATCACAACATAGTCTGCATAAACTTCTTCCACAACACCCCCGAAGAACTCAAAATTTAATTTACATAACCAAATATTCTTGTTCAATAAGAATCAAGATGCTAACATGCCTCCATTACATCGACATTAATCGGAGTTGAAACCCATGTCTAAACGTTGTCAAGTGACTGGAAAAGTCCCTGTTCGCGGAAACAGCTACGCCCTCCGCGGTATTGCAAAAAAGAAAAAAGGGGTCGGTCTTAAAGTAACGGGTATCACGAAACGCCGCTTCCAACCTAACCTCGTGAAAAAGCGTTTCTGGTTCTCAGAAGAAAACCGCTTCATCACCCTCCGCCTCAGCACCAACGCGATGCGCACAATCGATAAGGTAGGTCTTCCTACTATCGTCCGTGAACTCCGCGCAAAAGGCGAACGCGTTTAAGAAAGCATCCCCAGTTCAAACATGATGTTGAACAAAAACACCCAGCGCAACCTGCTGCTGCTTACATTAGCAGCCGGGTTTGTATGGGTGTTTTTTCTTTGCATCACTCCCCGGCTGCCCACCGCAGCCGATCCGATCCGCTTCTACTCCAATCAGTCGCGCCAAGACATCAAACTCCTCTTCACCTCCGCCATCCGCGGCGCGCAGGAATCAATCGATATCCACATGTATGGGATCACCGATCCCCACATCATCTCCACCCTCGCCCGAAAAGCCGCCCAAGGGACCCGCATCTCGCTCGAATACGACCCAACAGCCTCCTCTCTCCCTTTGCTCAAAACCCTCCCAAGCACCGTCCACTTGCACGCTAGCGTCTCAAAAGGATTGATGCACAGAAAAATCTTGATCATCGACCAAGCCACCCTCTTTTTAGGCTCCGCGAATCTGACAACCGCTTCGCTCAGACACCACGACAACCTCGTCGTCGGCCTCCACTCTCCCGCCCTCGCCGCCTTCCTCCTCTCCCCAACCTCTCCTTGCTTCCTCTTTTCAGCCCAAGGATCTCAAGGAGAAATTTGGCTCCTTCCCGATAAAGACAACCAGGCATTAGATCGGTTGGTCCGCTTCCTCAGCTCAGCGCAACGCTCGATCCAGATCGCCATGTTCACACTCACCCATCCCCAGATCGCCGACGCCTTGATCGCAGCGCATACTAGAGGCGTCGCAGTCACCATCGCCGTCGATTATTTCACAGGCCGCGGGGCCAGTAAAAAATGCCTAGAAAAACTCAACCAAGCCGGAATCCCCATCCTTTTGAGCCAAGGCCAGGAACTGCTCCACCACAAATGGGCCCTGATCGACGAACAATCTCTTGTCATGGGATCCGCCAACTGGACCAAAGCGGCTTTCCAAAAAAATGAAGATTTCCTCCTCTTCTTCACAACCTTGAGCAGCTCTCAAACCACTTTCCTGAAAAACCTCTGGAAAACGATTAATTTAGAATCTTTTTAATCAATTTTCTGCTATCCTCCAAGAATTCCAAAACCTATTACCTCTCATCCGCTATGGACGCCTTCTTTCAACTGTTATCAACAGCCTTTGCCCTGTTTTTGCTGATGGACTCTCTCGGCAATATCCCCATCTTCATTTCTATCCTCAAAGACATCGACCCCAAGCGGCAACAGCAGATCATCCTGCGCGAGCTCATCATCGCTCTTGGCATTATTATTCTATTTTACTTCCTCGGTGACCTCCTCTTAGACTTCCTCAACATCGAACAGTCCACCCTGCTGATCGCCGGAGGGATCATCCTCTTCATCATCGCCATCAAAATGATCTTCCCGGGACGCAAAGACCCCAATGTCGACATCTCCCCTGAAAAAGAGCCTTTCATCGTTCCTTTTGCCGTTCCCCTTGTCGCGGGGCCGGCCGTCCTTGCAGCCGTCATGCTCTATTCCCACGAACACTACAGCGAATGGGCCTCCATCGGAGCCATCATTTTAGCTTGGATCGCCTCCACCATCATCCTTCTGTGCGCCAACCGCCTGAAAAAATTACTCGGCTCCCGCGGACTGATCGCCTGCGAACGGCTGATGGGACTTCTTCTTGTCCTCATCTCCGTCCAAATGTTCCTCAGCGGCCTAGCCCTCTTTTTAGGCTTGAATCAAAATCCGGTCAAGTTGGGATAGAAGATCCATGACGAAACAACTCTCTTTTTGAATATAACATCTTAAAAGCACGCCGTTGAATTATAAACTTCTCATCGCCTACAAAGGCACCCATTACCAAGGATGGCAAAAGACCTCTTGCGGAAACAGCATCGAAGCCATGCTTGAACGCTCAATCCACCAGATCCTCCGCAAGCAGGTCGTCCTTCAAGCTGCAAGCAGGACCGACGCCGGCGTCCACGCCGAATCCCAAGTGGTTAACTTTGTGATTGATGCCCCTCTGCCCGACCTTCGCCGCTTCCTCCACGGCCTCAACGGAACCCTTCCTCAGGACATCCGCGCCCTGTCGATCGAGGAAATGCCTGCCGACTTTCATCCCACCCTCGATGCGACCGGCAAACGCTACACCTACCGGATCTGCAACACCCCGACCCAACTCCCCTTTTACCAGGAACTTTCTTGGCACTTCCCCTATCCGCTCGATATCGACCTAATGCAAAAAGCAGCAAAATTTTTCCTTGGCACACACGACTTCTCCTCCTTTTGCAATGAACGCTCTCTATGGACGCGCAGCCCGGTCTGCACCATCCATGCGATCGAGATCAAAACCTCTTTTCAAAGAATGTATATCACCATTGAAGGAGATCACTTTCTTTATAAAATGGTCCGCAATCTCATCGGAACACTCGCTTATGTCGGATGTAAAAAAATCCCTTTAAACGACATCCATTTGATCCTCAGCGCCCAAAAACGGGCCTGCGCCGGCGTCACAGCTCCTGCCCACGGTCTTTCCTTAACCCAAGTCTTTTATACATACTGTAATCGCGCTTTCGCTTAAGGACTCTTAGGCGAGATGAAAAGCGGTTGCTCCTAAAAACGGAGTAGTTATAAAAACTCTCCAATGAAATCGAGGTCAAAGCCTCAAAAAAATAAGGAGCAACCGATGA
>CAZEYJ010000233.1:0-3691 GCA_964516795.1 uncultured bacterium | reverse complement strand
TTAGGGGACAAGTTGGGTTAGTATAGTTGCAATTTGTTCCGCAGGGTCCTGATGCTGATCCCTAGGACTTGGGCCGTTTTGGTCCGGTTGTTCTTTTGGTCAGACAGCGTTTGCAGGATCAACCGTTTTTCCATCTCTTCCAACGTGATGCCTGAAGGGAAACAGATCGCAGGATGCTGTTTTTTCTGGGGGTCTTCCATCTCGAGGTTCAAGTGCTCCGGATAGAGGATCTCAGAGGAGTTCATGACAACCGCCCGCTCCATTACATTCGCCAGCTCGCGAATGTTGCCGGGCCAGTGGTAGGCAAGGAGTTTCTCTTTGGACTCGCTAGCCAAACGTTTGAGCTGTTTTTTATTCTCATTGCATAGCTTGTCTAAGAAATAGGCGGCAAGCGGCAGAATATCCTCCCTCCTGTCGCGCAGAGGTGGCAGATGGATGGGAACGACATTAAGCCGATAGTAGAGGTCTTCTCGGAAGATTTTTTGTTCGATCGCCTCTTTCATCGTCCGGTTGGAAGTAGAGATCAGACGGACATCGACCTTTGTCGGCCGCATGCTCCCCACCCGCTCGAACTCCATCTCCTGGACCGCCCTGAGCAGCTTCGGCTGGAGCTCTAATGGAATTTCTGAGATCTCGTCGAGAAGCAGCGTTCCTTTGTCGGCCAATTCGAACCGCCCTAGCTTTTTGTTGATCGCTCCTGTAAAAGCCCCTTTTTCATGGCCGAAAAACTCTGATTCGAGAAGAGAGGCGGGGATCGCAGCGCAGTTGACCTTAATAAACGGATTTTCCGACCGGGGGGATTGAAAATGGACCGCATGGGCGATCATTTCTTTTCCCGTTCCCGATTCTCCATTGATGAAGACGCTGGCGTTGCTCGCGGCGATTTTGCTTACATCGGCCAAAATCTTTTTCATGAGGTCGCTCTGGGCGATCAAGCTGTCTTTGCTGTTATTTTGCTGGGTCGAGATCTCTTTTCGTAAAAAATGGTTCTCTTCGAGAAGCGACGAATGCTCTTGCGCCTTTTCAAGCATGGCCTCAAAAGTCTCTTGAGAAAACGGCTTGATCAGGTAGTTAAACGCGCCAAGCCTGATCGCTTCGACAGCCTGTTGAATATGCTCATAGTTTGTCAGCAGGATGACAAGCGAGTCGGGGTCTTTTTGCTTGGCCAGTTTAAGGATGTCTGCTCCAAATGCTGAACAGATGGAGATGTCGCAGATGACCAGGTCGAATGGGGTTTTAAGGATCGCACTCATCCCGCTTTCTTTATTTTTGGCGATTGTGACATGGTAGTTCTTCCGTTTGAGGCTTTCGACCAAACATTTTTGGATATGCGGTTCATCTTCAATGATCAACACCGTCTCAATTGCCATAATTTGCTATTATCCTCTACATATTAACTTGCAGCTTCTTGAAAGAAGCAGTATAACTCTGAGCAAATATTTGTCTTTTTTTAGCTGTGGAGCATCCCCGGTTGGGGCAACCCCTCATTGCGGATTATAGAAAATGGCGAGATTAACAAAAGTCTTAAATTTTTTAGGTCGAATTTGTTTTTTAAGTGTTTGTTTATCAGGGTGTTCTGGACTTGAGCAGTCGGAGCAGGAGAAGCTGAGGAGGATGAATACGAGGGGGGAATTCATCTATCGGGCCCATAATGAGACCTATTATGAGCTCGAAACGCCGAACCAGAAGAGGCGGGAGCCTTACCCCTGGGAAGAGGTTTATGCCGGGGCCCATCCCAAGCTCACCAAAGAGTTTTTTCGGTGCAAGGGAAGCAGTTCAAACCCCGTCCACATTGACCATAAAGATCCGACTCAGCCGGTCAACTATTTCGATTGCGGCGGTTTTCAGAAGCATAGCCTGCCCATGAGAGAAGGAAGGGAGTTCATTTATCCGGTCCTGATCGACCTTCTCAACGAGGTTCAGACGAAGACCGGAGGAAAGGTCGTCATCACCTGCGGGCACCGCTGCCCTGTCCACAACGCCTATGCCGACAACTCCACCTATAATCAGAATTCGAAGCACATGATCGGCGCCGAAGTCGATTTCTACGTCCAGGGTTTTGAGTCTCAGCCTGAAAAAATCATCGAGGTCCTCATGCGTTATTACCGGGACAATCCCCTCTATCAAGGGGACAAGGCCTATACTGAGTTTGCCAGGCTCGATGTCAAAGACCTCAACGTCTTGACCCAGCCCTGGCACAACAAAGAAATCCTCATCAAGCTCTATAAGAAGACTGAAGGGAGGGATTTTGATAATCGCCACCCCTATCCTTACCTCTCCATCCAGGTCCGCTTCGATCGTGAGCTTAGCGAAAAAGTCATCTGCAATTGGCAAAAAGCCTTCAACTGCTACCATCGCTACTAAATTTTTTTTGCCTTTGCTGTTTAATCCGTTTTTGAGTATCCTATGCGCTTTGTTCATTTAGTGCCGATGTGGCGGAATCGGTAGACGCGGTAGATTCAAAATCTACTTCTAGCAATAGAGTGCTGGTTCGAGTCCAGTCATCGGCATTTCACCGGACAAAGTCTCTGTAAAGAGCATTTGTCCGGTTTTTTCATTTTCTAACCCTTTGTTTTTCTGTAGGATAAGTGCAAGTGCTGGGTTCAGCGGGGTGGTTCGATAACTATCTTCCCGAAAATGCAGTTTTGCCGGGAATATCGAACCAAGCAGTTTTTGCTTAATTTCCACGGAAGCACTTTGATAAAACCCACTGAGATTGCTCAAGAGGGGGATGCCAAATCGACAATACTTCATAAATCCAGTTTCAGTGCTCTTGTCCAATTCGATCTTCTTTTTCAAAATTGCAATTTCTTCCTTCAATTTTGAGAGCATTCGTTGATGGGTTTCTCTATCGATATCACGATTCAATAACATCTCATCGCATCGAGTGATTTTTTCTTCTTGGTCATGAATCCGTTCTTTTAAGCCCTGGACCTGTTTTTTACGATCCCCTTCATTCGATTTGAAAGAGTCTTCTAAAATAGCCATATAGAGTTTAGAAACTTCGGAGGGAATGGTTAAAGATTTGAGATGGTCATCTAACTTTTCATTCAAAAAATCCGCACTAAATCTCGTTTTGCAGTTGTTCTGGCAGTGGTAATAGCCATAATGATTGCCATTGCGACTTTGAGAAAGGCTGCCTGTTAGGTTTCTGCTGCAATTGGGACACACAAGCAATCCACGAAGAGGGAACTCCTCTTGTTGTTTGCACTTAGCAGAGGGAATGCAACTTTTTTCCTGAAGTTTTTTGAGCACAGCCTGCACCTGGTGAAAAAGGCTCTCACTGATGATGGCTTCATGCAGACCGGGAACATAATGTTCTTCCTCTTCATTGAATTCGGGCACTTTCGTAAAGCCCATATAGGTAAGGTTTCTCAGTAGGTCATAGAAAGTACTTCTCCCTATGTTCAGTCCTTTATCAGTAAGAATTTTGCGAATGTTATCGATAGAATACAACTTGATATTTTGAACATTGATACTCTAATCCTTTTCAGTTGTTGATAAGGCAGAAGGTAGGTAGTTTTCATTAGAAACTACTTTTTTCCGAGTTTTTTCCTCTAGCTCCAGTCGCGCTTTTTTTGCGATACTCCCACCTGTTTTTGCGGCAGTTTTATTTTCGGCCATACCGGTGGCATCGGTACTTTCAGCAATCTGTCTCGTAGATAGCTCCGCTAAAGCAGTAAAAATAAGC
>CAZEYJ010000232.1:0-8564 GCA_964516795.1 uncultured bacterium | reverse complement strand
ATTGTCTGAAGGCCTTTCATATCGAAAAGCACTTGGTTGATGTAATCGACCGGTTCAAACGTATTGTGCTCAGATTGCGCATCTTTTAAATCCTTGAGCAGGGCGGAAAAAGCTTTTAATTGGTCTTTCTCACTATCGTTAAGAGGAATTGCTATGGCCCCATCTTCCTGCCCTCCTTCCATCTCTTCTTGTTGAGGGGCTGTAAAGCGTCCAAGAAGGGTCAAAGCCTCGATACAAGTTGTTTGATTTTCTTCTGTCAAGGAAGACGTTTCCTCAATGACTCCATCATGATGGAAGATCTCCCTTTGCTTTTCTAGGAGTGTTCCAATATTTGCGCTCAAAGATTCGGCTGCCCGCTGCAGGTCTTCACGATTAGGGGATTCTTGGTTCATTAGGTCGATAAAGGCCGTTGCGTTCTTTTGAGCGCTGAGGAGGGCCGTATGATGGTAGCTGCGTCTCATGAGGGTGATCCCTGTTTTGGCCTTTTGAAGAGAGGTTCGGATGATCTCTAAGCGCGATGTTTCATAGTCGTGCTGGAGCATCGGTAGCTGTGCTAATTGGTTTTGGATCTGGGCGCAGTTTTCCCGGATAATCCTTTTCTGTTCATCAAGTCCTTCGACTTTATTCTCAAGGGCCTCGCGTGTGATTCGATAGAATTCACTAAGAGCGTGGTCAATTTGAGCTGGAAGCAAGCTATTTTGGATCGCATCGATTTGGGTGTTCAGTTGGATTCTTAAATGGGCATCATCGAGTTCTGTCGCTATGGTTCTTTTAAGTTCTTGGATCATCTCTTTAACTGAATCAGGGGTTCTCTGTCCAAAGCTTGCCCGCTTTTCTTGTGCAATTTGAGCGATCAGGCAGTCCTCTCCTCCACTTTCCCCTTGGAGCTGGCAAAACAGCATGGTCTTAGCAGAGTTTTGCAGCTGGATGAGAGATCTGGTGAGGATTTGGTTCGAGCTTTGTAAACTCCGGGTCTGGTCGTCTTGGATAATTGCTCTAGCTTGGTTCAAATGTGCTTCAATTTCCTGGATTTGTCTGATCGAGGCATCAATTTTATCGATAGGTTGGTTATCTCCGCATAAGTCGCGAGTGATCGTGTTGGTGATCTCTGTGATCCCGTTGATTCTCGGATCGAGTTGTTTTTTGACCTGGAACTCCTTTTGAGCTTTTCGCATGGAGGTGATGTTTTCAAGGAACCCGTTTAAATTTTGGGCTAAATGGAAATGGCGATCTTGGATCTCTTTTTTATTGTCGATGTTGAATAGGCTTGTTTTATTTTTAAAGTATTCGTCAAAGCATTTAGAATGATATGTTTTTGTCTGTTGTTGGATCGCCCCGAGTTTTGCAATAAAAGGATTTCCCGGTTGATCTTGTGCTTCAGTAGTTAGGCCTTCTAATTCTCCAAGGAGCTCCTCTAATTGATCTAGTTCAGGAGAGACTTGATCGACGAGGTCCTGGGTTTCTTGGCGGAGAGATTCAATGTGCCGATTGGTTGCTTTTTGCTCTTTTTCTCCTGAAAAATCGAATTTTTCTTCAATCGCGCCTGAAATGGCGATATTGAGGATCTCATCTGTCAATTGGCTAAGCCGTGTTTCCGTTTTTTGCATCTCATCCAGTTCACATGGTTTTCCCGAATCATAAACGGTATTGACCAGCGAGGTAAATCTGTAGATCAGCTTATGCAGCTGCTCTTCTGTCAGCAGCTCTTTAATAGCTAGGCTGAGGATATCTGAGATGCTTGTAATGACTTCTTGCAAAAAGAGGTCATCGACAGTTTTCACGATGTTGCCGCTAAGCGATGCCCCCTTAAGAAGAGCTTTGAGCTCATCCGGAGTCTTGTTGTGTTTTTCGAGAATTTCAAACAGAGTTTTAACTAAATTGTTGAGCTTGGCTTTGTGTGCCTTAGATTCAGGAGTTGAGTAGGTGGACATTCCACTTTCAGAGTTTGCATCGTCTCGATTTTGGAGGATTTTGAGAACTTCTGTGAGCTGGTCGACAAGAACGCTATTGAGCGCATGCGTGTATCCGTTGGCATCCATCAGGGAGCCCACGCTTTGATCGATGATCCCCTGAATGAGACCTTCCCAGCCGATGATTTTCTTAAATATCCATCCCAAGAACGTGTTTCCTGTGCATTTGCTGATCAAGATCTCAGCAAAGCCTTGGTAGAGTTCAAAGGAAGTATGTCCATAGTTAGACTCAGGTCTTTCCAACTCTTGTTGAAGCATTTTCGAAAAAGTCTCGTTAGGCAGGGGATTTGTGGCTACGCGCCGGTAAGCTCCGTTTAGGACAGTGAGGTATCTGGAAAAGTTATCGACCAATGAAGTCTTTAGGGAATTGAGCTGAACTTCAGCATTGGGATCAAGAGGCGCATGGGGGTTTTGCTCGATAGGCTTATGTTGTTTAATGAAGTTAAATGCTTCGTCCAAGTATTTTGAGCTTAATCTGGTTAAGAACCGATTGAGGAGGAAAGAAGTCACTGGATAGGCAATGCGGGCGAAAAACTTTCTCAATCCACCGATGTCGGTTTCTTCTAAGCGATTAAATAACTTAGCGCGTAGAGCTTTCTCTGAGTTAAAAGAAGTTCCTGCCGCTTCTGCTAGAGCTTTTTCTGTACTGATCTCTTTGGTGATCTGATAATATATTTGATTGTTTTCAGGTGAGAGGCCGCATAGGTTTTCATAGATGAGCTTAAGAGTTAAAAAACCCTTTGTGTTCTCTATGAATTTTTCCTTTTCCTCATCAGCTACCCTTTTCCAATATTCCCCCCCTTGCCTCTGGCTTCTTTCGGCAGATTGCTGGGATTCTTCCAGAGCTAGCTGTTGGTTGAAATAGATCCGGTCAGGAGCACCCGCTTTTTTCCCATAAGTACCGAGCTGAGGGAGGCGGAACCCGTTGATATAAATTTTACACGAGTTCAATAGGGCGACACTTCCGCTGACAGCATCGTAGAGCTCAGAAACAGAGCCGCCGTTGTCTTTTAGAGCAGAGATCGTCTGGATCAAGCTTTCCATCGCAGCTCGAGGACGCTCGAATCCCTCTTTCCCTTGAATTGAGTTCCTAGCGCCTTCGAGAGCAAACAGAAGGGCACTTGCCGTATTGGTAACAACTTTATGCGAGAGCGCATCTGTCGCAGCCGTCTGCAAATAAGCGCCGAGGCCGGAGCAAGTAGCAGAGAGAAATTCTCCAATTGTCACCGGTTCTGCTTCCTCTTCCGGCTTAATGCGGATAGGGCCCATTTCAGCGTCATTTCCTATGTGGAAGTTCACAGCATTCATCGGAACGCGGGTCAGAATTTGTTCTTCTGCTTGGGTTACTGTCACAGAAAGGCCTGGTGCGATCCCCGATTGTTCATAAATGATCCGGTCTAAAACGGCAGAAGCAGTCCTCATTTGAGGCAGGACCTCCTCTTTGCGAGGCAGCTCTTCTTCTTGCAGACGGGAAAGCGTTCTCAGGAGTTGTCTGAGTGTCTGCATGTCATCGTCTAGGACCCGAGCTCCTTCGCATGTTGCTTCTTGGTCGTTTAAGATGTTAACGATAGCGTCAAGGACAACATCTGTATGGGCTACAAGCCAGCTTTTCTTGATCGCATGATAGGTGATCTCTTGCTGCAGCTTCGACAAAGAATCTTTGGCGTGGGAGAGGTTGGGATGGACAGGCCTCAACAGTTTTTGTTTGAGCTGGTCGACCTGCCTGAGAGTTGCTTGCCCGATCTTCTCTACGGCGTTTTCCGATTGGACGACTAATTCGTTGACTTTGGCAGCGATTCCTATCTGGTTGTCGAAATGGGTATATACTCTTGCTAAATTCTCCCGCAGTGGCAGAGAATTGCCTTGGGCGTCTTGAGCGAGCTGCTCGCGCAGGGCCGCAACGGCAGATCGGTCCGCTTCAGTTAGAGGGGAGGCAGGAGCGTCCAGGAGGAGGGTGATCGCAGCTTGCAACTGAGTTTTCAGTTCCTGCAATGTTTCTTGGGCCTGGGGGTTCTCCTTATCATTGGGATTGAGTTCTTGATCAACGAGAAATTGGTGGAAAGCTCCGGCCAGTTGCCAAACTCGCATCACTTCCGGGGCCACATGTTTGAATGGCTCCAAGAGTCCTTCTCTAGCTCCTTGGGCTGTTGCATTACCCATGCCGCGAAAAGGCATTCCCGCTAGATAGGTTGCGCCATGCCAGGTCGCTCCTATACCAGATGCCGCGCCATTAAGGAGCCACGCACCTAACCCCTGGAGAGCATTGGGCGGATTTTGAACACTTTGAGGATTAGGACTAACTTGATCAGCCATAATAGTCTTTCCTGTTTTTTATTTTAATAAAATTATAAGCTCGCGTTTATTTTACCGTTAATTCTAAATCGTTTCAAGTTAATAACAATCTTAACTTGCTCTGTTTATTTTTATTAGTTGCTTTTGATTTTTTGTTTTGAGAGGATGTTTAAAATTTAATATTTTTTCGCAATAAAAAGTGTGAGGATTAAAAATTTTGGGAAGAAGCTTTTCCGACGTATACCGAACGTGTTTCAAAAATTGGTTTTGGGCAACGCGAAAGCTCTGGCGCAGCCGAAAATCCAATTTTTGAGACATGTTCGGTATATGTTTTTTTAAGTAAGAAAGAAGAAATTAATGACAGAGTGATAGGATGGTCAGAATGGGATTTCAAACAAATAATCTAGCCTTGACCATCCTATCATCCTGTTATTAATTTTTTCGATTGAAGAAGTTGGCTTGTCAAAAAGTCCAGATTGCAATCGTTTGACGTTTGATGTAAATTAAACTTTTCTCTTCAGTGTTCGACAGGAAATTGGGTGGGTGGTTATGCGAAAAGTGACTGGTCGGTGTATAAAAAATCGAGTGGACATTCTCAAGAAAACAATAGCGCTTTCTTGTTGTTTAAAAAAATCCTTATCAAGGACTAAATCCCTCTCTCTAACCTCTTTATACCTTGGAGGGTTGCTAGCTTTTTCAGAGCCTTTGATGGCGGCCCACGATGTCAATCTCAATGACCACTGGAATCTGTTGGGCGATTTTGTTTATATGCGGCGCCAGTATTCAAATGCGAAAAATCTTGTGAATGAGACGAACAAGGTCCGCATTTGCGGCAAATGCTCTGATTTCTCCGTCTTAAGGACGAACGACTTGATCAATGATGAGGAGTTTAACCCCGGCTTTCGCGTAGCCCTTACCTATCGAAATAACCCTAAGATGAGTTTAGAGGGTAATTTTTTGTGGGTCGCTCCTTGGAGCGCAGATAAGGAAGTTCACGCCAAACCTACGGTTGCCGGAGGTAAGAAAGATTTTCTTTTTTTTGGCTTTAAAGATCCGGATTATGACGGCGACTATACCAAAGCCTCTGAAGCTAAGGTGAAGTATGACACCCAGTTTTGGACTGCTGAGGCCAATTATTGGCGTCATTGGACGCCGCGCCACGTCGACTATTTTTCGTTGTCGGGCATTCTTGGGCTTCGCTATTTTCATTTCAACGAGGGGCTGAATATCTCCTATTTCAGACCGCCCGACAGAAGCCATTACATCATCCATACAAAGAGCGATGCCTTTGGGATCCAGGGAGGGCTCGATTTTCAGGTGAACCCGACCAGGACATTTTCCTGGGAGATTTTTGCTAAGTTCGGGTTCATGATGGACCATGAGCAGCAAAAGCAGTTGTTGCGTGATATCAACGATACGGTGACGCTGCGCAATTTAAAGCGGCAAAAATGGCAAGACGGGTGTTTTGCCGATGTGGCTGCGTGGTTTGCTTTCCAATTCAAAGACCACATCAACTTGCACGGCGGCTATGAAATGATCTATTTATCGAGCATCTGCGCAGCAGAAGACCAGATGAGCAGGCGTCTGACTTCTGGAGCGGGCAAGGAGATCGATACCGACGGAACGGCCATCATCCACGGATTATTTGCAGGAATGATCATCAGCTTCTAAGAAAATTTCTAAAAAAAAATGCCGGAGATTTCTCCTCGCATCAAGCTAAGCCCTTAAGGCTGCTACCTTCCGGTCCTGACCTGGTTCAGGCCGCTTGATTCGAGGAGGTCCCCGGCAGAAGAAAAGATGCTATCAATTCATCTCTTTCCAGACAAGTTAAAAAGAGGAAATTGCAAAACTCCGATTTCGCGCTTTTAGCTCCAGTCTAGATATTGCGCAAATCGCCTACTCTCAGTCGAGTAGGTCAATTTGAACATCATCTGAACCCGGGCTAAAATCATCGCATTTTTTCGCGAAAGCAGGTTTTGCAATTCCCTTTAAAAAAACTATTTCACAGCAGTCAGAGAACGGATATTTTCGAGTTTAGTCTCAGGGAAAAATGTGGCCAAGATTTTTTGAGTATTGGCCCCATGTTCTGCCATGGTCAGCGCGCTGAAGAGGCATAGGCCGACTCCATGCCCGTCGCCAAAACCGCTGAAAACGACCTGGTTGCCGTCGAGCTTGACGTTGAAATCATTACTGCGCAGGCGGTGCGCTCCAAGGGCTTTTTGGAGTTTAAAGAAGTCGATGTCGTGGAACGCTTCTCCGTTTTTAACTCGGACGCCATAGACTTTTTCAGAGGATTTGTCCTGATAAAGATCGACGGCTGTCACTTGGTTCATCCCAACAATTTTGCTTAAGGTTTGTTTGGGGACCGCAAACGACCATCCGTGCTTTTGCCTTTCACGGGCTGCATAGGGAGCTGCGACTCCGTGAGGAGAGGCGCTCTCTTTGCGGAAGATTGTCGTGTAATCGGCGGTCTTTCCGGCGCTGTCTTTGGTCCATGTCGCAGCAAAAGGCTGATCTTGATAGGTCAGAACGACATTGCGGGTATTGTTGATCGCTTTGTCCAAGTGAAGATTTTGCAAGGTGAGGGCATGTCCGAGATAACCCACATCTTGCGCTTCGACATGGTAGCAGGCAGTCGGATTGCGGCTGACGGTGTAGTAGGCGTTTGTTCGAGCGACAATTGCAACAGCATCCATCACATCTTCATCCATCTCTTGAGAAAATTGGGTTGTCATCACCGATTTGAGGTACCTTTCGATGTCGATCTCGTTGATAACGTTCAATTTTCCTTGGATGTTATAGATCTCGATGCATCCTTTGTACTCGATCCCGTCGACTAAGATCGTGCTTTGGGAATCGCCGGGGACAACCCGGATCTGACTGATGCCCGGAAACATCTCTTTCCATTGGATCCCTTCTTCTCCTGGAAAAACAGGGGCCCGTTTGGATGAGATCCCGCTGCCCACTTCAAAGCCGGTGGACGGGTCATAGACGAGGTAGCGCCCTTTGACTTCCAGAAGCAAGTTGCTCCGTTGACGGGAAATCAAGACTTTGATGGTCGCCGGTTTGTCTTTTTGAGAAATATCTGTCGGAATGGACATCGCGACCGGCATCACTATAGAAGGGGCCATGGCGGATAAGCATAGGCTAGAGATAATAAGGGCATGTTTCCAATTCATGTTTTAGACTCCAAGATTAAATTTTGAGGGCAGCGGACGCCCGAGATGTTCATATGTTGAGGCTGTCACTTCCCTTCCGCGCAAAGTCCTTTTTAAAAAACCTTGCATCATGAGAAAGGGCTCATAGACTTCTTCTAAGGTATGCGCCTCTTCGGAAAGGGCCGCAGACAAGGTGTTGATCCCGACGGGCCCCCCTTGATAATGGTCGATGATCACATTGAGGATCTTTTTGTCCATCTCATCCAATCCTCGATGATCGATGTTCAGCATGTCCAAAGCTGTCATTGCCGTTTTCAGATCGATCTTGTTGTTGGCCTTGATCTGGGCAAAATCGCGGACCCATCTGAGCAAGTTGTTGGCGATGCGGGGCGTTCCGCGCGAGCGCTGTGCGATGCATAAAGACCCTTCTTGATCGATCTCAATATTGAGCAGTTGAGCGGAACGGGTGGTGATCTTAGAGAGGACGTCAGGTTCGTAGTAATCAAGGCGGCAATTAAAGGTGAAGCGGGATCGCATGGGGGAGCTGAGCAGCCCCACTCGCGTTGTCGCGCCCACTAGGGTGAATTTGTTGAGCTTGACTTGAATGCTTCGCGCGGCAGGCCCGCTGTCGATGATCAGGTCGAGGTTGAAGTCTTCCATAGCGGGATAGAGATACTCTTCGACTGTCCGGTTCATCCTGTGGATCTCGTCGATAAAGAGAATATCTCCCTCTTTTAAGTTGGTGAGGATTCCAGCAAGATCACCCGGCTTTTCAATGATCGGCCCTGATGTAACGACCAGATGGGTCCCCATTGTTTTGGCAATGATGTTGGCCAAAGTCGTTTTGCCAAGCCCGGGAGGTCCATAAAACAAGCAATGGCCGAGCGGCTCGCCCCGCTGTTTAGCAGCAGCGATCAGCACCTCAAGCCGCTCGCGGACCGAGTCTTGCCCGGAGAAGTCGGTCAAAGTTTGGGGACGCAGCGGCAGCTCAAAAGGCTCATCCTGCTTTGTCCATGTCGATTGAATGAATGGTTCTGTCATATTTTTTGATATACCGAACGTAGCTCAAAAATTGGTTTTGGGCAACGCGAAAGCTCTCGCGGTTGAAATTTTTCAGAGGGGGGCTGTATTAATGCAATACAGC
>CAZEYJ010000231.1:0-5379 GCA_964516795.1 uncultured bacterium | reverse complement strand
GCCTTCTGCATTTGTTTTAGCTGTGAGATGAAAAGCATCATAAATGAACTTTTCTTCAGAGAAGACCTCACTTTCTTTTTTGATTGTTATCGACACAACACGATCAAAAACGTCGTAAGTGTACAGTGTTTCGATGTTATTTTGATCACGATAAGATTGAAGCCTACCGCTTAAGTCGTAGGTATTCCATTCATGGGTTTGGTCGGGGTGTTGAATGTGGGTAGGCAAGCCGCGGGAGTTGTAATGGGTAAGCGTGGTAAAGCCTTTGGGGTCGGTGCGGGTCAGTTCATTGCCTTGAGAGTCGTAGGAAGCAAAGAGTGCTGGACGGATATCGTTGACGGGAGGAAGCTGAGTCTGGATGAGATGCTCGAATCGATCATAGCTATAGAGGGTTTCATACCGATGAAAGTCGGTAGTAGCAACTCTGTGGTGGCGGGTATTATAACGGTGAGAGGTGATTCTGTCGGGAAGATTTTCAGCAGATTCTAGAGATTCGATGAGGCGATTGGAATAATCATATTTCATGTTGCTGGTATAACGGCTGCCAAAACCTTGGAAGAAGATGGGATTTCCAAGTTCATCATATTGGGTTTTAGCTATGCGCCCTTCAGCATCCGTTTCAGTTAATAAACGACCTTTCTGATCATAGGTGTAGTCGAGGCTATAGCGGTACTGATTGTTGCTGTCATGGATCTCTTTTTTTGCAATTTTCCCTCCGGTTGTGTAGGTCAACACAGTTTTTTTCAATAAGCATTCCGTTTTGCCGTTCCAATAGAGCTCTTCAATGATGTGAGGCATGCCAATGTAACAGGAGTGGGTATAGGGATGAGCTCTGCGGATTTGGCGTGTTGCCACGTTTTGAAGATCATTTGGCTCAGGGGTGTTTCCATCATCGGAAATTTCGCAAATAGGAATGCGATAATTGTCGTAAAAGGTAAAATGGCGTTTTCGGATAGTGCCGTTTTCATAATAGAGGATCTTTGTCGGCAGGTTGGTTTGAGGAAGATACTCGTAAGTTGTGACAAGGCCATTGGGAGCTTCTTCTCGTAAAAGCAAATGTTTGCCGTCTTGGGAATAGGTTCGGTTAGTGATGGCAACTTCAACACCGTTTTCGATGGGAAATTGATTGGGATCAAGCACAAGAGGAGCACCTTGTCCTGACAGGTTGCCATAGAATTTTTCTTGGATGACGTTGCCCGAGGAATCGTAGATATAGCGGGTGGCATAAAGAGGAGTTCTTTGTTCATCAAAGACAATTTTACAGAGGAGGTTGGCCGCATCGGAGGTTCCTAAATTGCCCCAGACGAAATGGACGGCATTGTGGAATTTGTCGTGTGTGATGTAGCGGTCGATTCCGGTTAGGCGTAGCTGATCGTCCCAAAAGTAGTGGGTTGGGATCCCTTCGATATCTGTAACGGTGGTTTTTCTTTGGGAAAAGTCGTAATTAAATTGATGGGTGATAATGGGCGTGGCATCAGGTCCAACAGGAGAGGAGAGAGTTTTAACGCAGCAGTAAAGTGGGTTGCTGCGATCGGGTTCGTGGTAACTGATATGCAGATCGCGCGACTGTGGAAAAGCCATTGCGGAGAGGATGGGGCCTCGGTTGTTGGCTGGAGGAAAATAGTGAAGAGTCTCTACGGGTTTATCAGGAGATGTCATTTTATGAAGGACCCATTTTCCTCCTTTTTCCGGTTTTCCATAAGGGATGTAGCTATAATGAAGTTCGCGGCCATCACTGGTATTAATATGAAAATCGCTGCAGTCGAGGTACTTTTCTCTGTGTTTGTTTTTCCGGATTTTACCATGGTTGGTAAAGACAGCTTGGGCATAGGTTCTCTGTTCGTTTGGGTCCGTTGTGCGAATGATATGTAGAGAAGCATCATCTTTATAGGTGTAGATGATGAGATTGCCATTGGGAAGAGTCTCTTTCCATAGTCTAAATTCGTAGATAGTTGTGATATCTTCTTCCAGGCTTTTTTGGTGGGGGCATTTTTTATAAAGTCTCTTTGTTCCATCAGGGCAGTGGACGGTTAGAATTTTTTCATCAATCGTGACATATTGATTTTTTAGATTAGTTCGAGCAGATAGATTTCCGCGGGCAGTATTTGTGAGTCCTTTGCCGTCTGTATTTAAATCAAGCGGGCGAAACGGGTAGAAGCTCTCTTTTTTCTGTTGCTTTCTTGCTTTTTTTGATTTTTCCGGCTTATAGCGATAGTAGAGTCCTGTTCCATTCGGCTCCCAGACGAATAGCTCGTGAGCAAGAGGATAAAGAGTTGCCGAAAGGCTAGTGAAATAGCACCAAGTTCCTTGGCCTTTATTGCTCACGTAGCTGCGCTTGATTCGTAGAGGCTCAGCTCCTTGGATGATCACATCTTCTTCAAAGACATACACGTCGCCTGTAACGGCGCTAACAATCCCTTCAATTAGTGAATTGGGTTCATTTTCCGTGGTGGCAATGTGGCTAAATAGGCGAGTAACGCAGAGAACAAAAAGGAAAAGGCAAGATTTGAACACACCGGCCTCCAATGAAAGGAAGGTGATATTTCATCTCGATCGAGTTTTGGTGCAAGGAAAAAATTAGATTACTTAAGTAGGCGGAGGCTGTTGAGGCCGACGAGGACGGTTCCCCCTTCGTGCATGATGACGGCTACCCAGAGGGGGACGATCCCCAGGAGGGCGGGGGTTGTGGCGAAGAGGATGACGAATAGCGCAAGGGTGATGTTCTGCTTGACGATCGAATGGGTCATGCGGGCTTTGTCCGTCAGCCAGCCGAGCTGGGAGAGGTCGTCATTGACAAAGACCACATCGGAGGCATCGACGGCTGCTGCGCTGCCGATTTTCCCCATGGAGACGCCGACGGTGGCTCTGGCAAGGGCGGGAGCGTCGTTGATCCCGTCGCCGACCATGATGAGACCTTCTTTCTGCGCCAGGGCAGACACTTTTTCGAGCTTATCTTCAGGCCGTAAATTCGCATAGACTTCATCGATGCCTACTTGTTTGCCGATGGCGTCGGCAATATCGGGATGGTCTCCCGTGAGCATCAGGGGGCGGAGGTGGTGTTTGACTTTAAGGTCTTCGACGATTTTTTTTGTCTCCGGGCGCAGAGCGTCGAGGAAATGGAAGGTGAAGAGCTGCTCGCCGACAAGAAGGATCGTGTTGAGGTGGCCTTCGATTTTCAGGGTCGGTAAGAGGGCGTTCCATTCAGATTGGCGGCTTGGAGGGATGTGCCGGCTGATGTAATCGGCGTGGCCGATACAAGCGTTTTTAGGTTGTCCATCGATTGTGACGGAGCCTTGCAGGCCGTATCCCGGGACAGATTTAAAATCGGTGATCGGAGCGGGGCGGATCTTGCGGTTGATCGCATAGGCGTTGATCGCATCGGCGACAGGATGGACGGCATTTCTCTCTAATGCGTGGGCAATCGAACAGGCAAGATCTGTATCGGCAGGACCGTTGAGGGCGTCGATTTTGACCAGGTCGAGTTTGCCGGTCGTCAACGTTCCTGTTTTGTCAAAAGCGATTGCGGTGCAGCCGGCAAGGGCGTCGAGGATGACGCCGCCTTTGAGCAAAACGCCTTTGCGGGCGCAGGAAGAAATGGCGCTTAAATAGGCGGTGGGGGTGGCGATGATGAGCGCGCATGGGGAGGCTGCGATCAAGAAGGCTAGCGCCCGGTAGATCCCCCCTTCCGGGCCGAAGTAGGGAAGAGAGAGGAGATGGGGAAGGGTCAGCGCAAAAAGGACGGAAAGTCCAATAATGGTCATGGCGTACCATTTGCCGAACCGGTCGAGAAAACGCTGCAAGCGGGGTTTTGCTTCTTGCGCTTGGGTAATGAGCTTGATGATCAGGCCTAAGGTCGAATCGGTGCTCGTGCGCGTGACTTCGAGTGTCAGCGTGCCGTCGAGGTTGCGCGCTCCTGCGGGAACCTCTCCTCCAACGGTTTTGGCAACGGGGTGGCTTTCTCCTGTGAGGTGGAAGAGGTTGATGAACGAGCTCCCTTCGATAACAATGCCGTCGAGGGGAACCACCTCTCCGGCTTTAACGAGGAGGCGCGCTTTAGTTGAGATCTCTTTGACGGAGCGCTCGACCAATGTCCCATCGGCTTCGATAATGCAGCCGGTCCGCGGGGCGATTTGATTCAGGTGGGAGAGGGTGCTCTTGGTCTTCTCAGCGACCATGTTTTCCATGCCGGCGGAGAATTCAAAGAGGACGAGCAGAAGGGCGCCCTCCAAGCCGCTGCCGATGATGACGGATAAAAGCGCTGCAAGGGTCATCAGGACGTCGATGTTGATTTCGAGATTGCGCATGTCGTCAATGGAGCCGAGGAGGGCCGGCGTTCCCGAAAGAAAGTAGACGATGAGCAGGAAGAAGTTGGAAAGGGGGGGGAGGTAAAAAGAGAATAGGAAGGCAAGAAGGAGGAAGCAGGCGGAAGCAACCGCTGTTTTTAAGGGGAGGTTTTTTGCCCATTTACGAGAAGAGGAGGTCAAAAATGGGCTGATGCTCTCCTCCTTCCCTGAGGCAAAAAACTCGTCGAATAGAAGGGGGCTAGATAAGACCATAGTGATTTAGCGGAAATTGTGGGTGATGAGTTGCGCAATAAAGTGGACGCTGCCGCCGGTTAATGTTGCGATCGCAAGGTTCCAGATGATCGCGTAGACGGGCTGGTTTCTTTCGAGCTTTGCGGCAATGGTCGCGGCGGTGATGAGGACCAGGGCGGTTGCGATCGGCAGGCCGTAAACGGGGCATGCCCAGTAACCAAAAAGAAGCAGCGCTGCAGAGCTTAAGACGCCGATGCCGGCGCCCGCGCTCTGCTTGAGGGGATGCTCGTAGGCTTCCAGCGTCAACCCCAGCTCCTCTTCGAGCATCACGCGCAAAAGGCGGTTGTCATCTGCCATGAGCACATCGACGACATCATTCAGCAGTTTGCCGGTAAAGCCTTTTGTTTCGTAAAGCTCGGTCAATTCCTGTTTCTCTTGCGCCCTGTGGTGCTCGATCTCCCAGCGCTCTTCCTCGATGACGCGATGGAGCCGCTCCATTCGGGCCCAGCCGAGAAGGGCGCTGCGTCCGCATTTCCAGATGAACCAGCCGGAAAAAAAGAGGATGAGCAAGGCGGTGGTCGAAGAAGGGAAGAGGTGATTGGCAATGACCCAGAGGACAAGGGCTGCAAGAGCTGTCTCTTTGGCTGCATCGGCCCCTCCTGCGAGGTGGCCGGGCATCTCCGTTCCATGGATCTCTGCAGCGGCCATTGCTCCCCGTGTGCGGGCTTCTCTTAAATGGTCGATTACCGATTTGCCTTCAAAATGGTCGGAAGGGGAGGGCATGATTAAAATTCCTCAATGAGAAAGGTGAGCAGGCGGCAGAGGTCCATATAGTCTTGGCATG
>CAZEYJ010000230.1:0-1607 GCA_964516795.1 uncultured bacterium | reverse complement strand
GTTCGGCGATCACGGCAGCATTGATGAATTCTGAGGCTCTGACAAGAGAACCGTTGTAGGTATCAATGGCGCGAGTTAGGATTTGGCAGGCTTCTTGGAGGTGCGCTTGCGTTTCTTCGCTGATAACGAGGGGACCATGCTGCTGGTCTATTGCTTGTAGGGCCGGTCTTAAAGACCTGATCCGTTCTTTATTTTCGTCAGATACAGTTCGGTAAATGGCAGCGTGCTCATCAGGAGAAATTTGAGCGAGAAGTTCATTAAGCCTAGCTAACTGTTCAGGTTGAGGGTTGTTGAGAAACTGTGCGATTTCTTGGCGAGCTTCTAGGAATTGGGCCGGCGTTTGGCGCAGCAGGGCTTGATTGATCACATTTTGGACGGTTGCGACAACTTCCGGTTCATTCTCTTGCAACAGTTCTGCAGCGCGCCTCAAGCCGCCTTCAGCAAGCGCAGATCCGGACCCTCCCAAACTGGGGAGATAGCTTCTAATTCTCCAAGGAGAGTTAGAGCTGTCTTCAGGTTGCTGAACCGGAGGTTCGGAATCGAATTGAGCCCTGAAGTCTGGCCCTATTCGGGAACCGCGTAGTTGTGGAGGTTGTGCCATAACAAGTAACCAGGTTAAATTTTAAAAGGAAAGGATACCCCGAGTGTGTGGTTCCCGTCAAGCTAGGTTCTCTATAAGAAAGGGGTGTTAAATAAAATATTTTACACGACAAATATCTTTAAGGAAGGCATACTTGCACATTTTAAAATTAAAGTACGACGATGAATGAATTTAATGAATTGCTTGAAGTGGCTGAAAAGCTGCTGAGTCCTGAAGGGTGCCCTTGGGACCAGAAACAGACCTTTTTGAGCTTGCAGCCTTATGTGCTGGAAGAGGCGCATGAGGTGATCGAGGCGGTGGACAAAGGAGACGACCGGCAGATCGTCGAAGAGCTGGGAGACCTTCTCTATACAATTATCTTTTATGGAAAATTGGCCCAAAAAGAGGGGCGGTTTTCGATGTTGGAGATTATTAGAACGGTAAAAGAAAAGCTGATCCGGCGGCATCCCCACGTTTTTGGCGAAGTAAAGGTCAGCCATGTCGATGAGATCGTGAAGAACTGGGAGAAGATCAAAAGCGAGGAAAAGGAGAAGAAGGCCGGTCAAAGCAAGATCGATGGGATCCCGCCGACGCTTCCCGTTTTAGCCCGCGCACAAAAAGTTGTGAAGCGGATGATCCGTTCAGGTTCTCCTATTGCCCAAGAACTCCTAGAACCCAAGCAAGAGTTTGGCGAGGAGGAAGCAGGGGATCTTCTGCTCCATTTAATCGCCGGCGCCGAGGAATCGGGGATCGATATGGAAAGCGCGCTCAGAAGGGCCTTGGCCCGTTATGAGTCGCGCTTTCGGGAATGGGAGTCGACAGCTGAGGATTAATTAAGTTTATTTAGGGGTGTGTGCTGTGACAGGCCTCTGGGAGATTGCATTATTGTGCTGCAGATAGGGGATCAGGAACATGTGATGCACCAGGCCATAGCGGTAAGTTTCTTCTCTGCTGAGCAGTTCCAGAAGTCCATCAGTCCGCTCTTTGACTCGTTCGAAAACAAGCCCTGTAGCCATTGTCTGAAGGC
>CAZEYJ010000229.1:0-5766 GCA_964516795.1 uncultured bacterium | reverse complement strand
GGTCATCCTCTGGGACTTGATCGATGGAGAGATGGTCCTAGATACCAAGCATTGGGCAAAGACACACGGGTTTGGCGACTGCATCCATGCAGGGACCGATAGGCAAGAGTTCCGCATCATCAATGTCCTGGCCCAAAAAGGGGGATCGAGCGACAGGGAAGGGCTGACTAAAACCCTCCGCGTCGACAACGACGTGCTCGACGCCTGGATCGACAGCTGCAGAAGAAAACAACTCATCGTCCAAGTCGGCAACAACTACCGTCTCCACCTTGAAAATCCCAAACTCAAAATCGTCCCCTCGACAAAACTCGACGAACGCCTCGTTACCAAACCCCACCGCAATGCGCTCCGCGTCCCAAAACTCTTTTCCCTTTCCCAGATCGAAAAAATCACCCGGGCCGCCTTCGGCCATGACTTTGCCATCCGCAAAACCTCGGATGTCTACCTCCCCGTCCACTGCATCGTCGTCCAAAACCCCGACGGCTCGATCCATACCAGCCATTGGAATGCCCTCAACGGCAGCCCGCTCTAAGTTCTTGCTGAGAAAACGAGGAGTTGATAGACTGGCTGACTTTACCAAGGAAATTATAAAACTCCGGTTTTGGATAGAAACATTGGATTTTGTAGTTCCCTCTATTTTTGAGATGGAAAGATGGCTGAGTGGCCGAAGGCACGTCCCTGCTAAGGACGCGTACCCCTCAAAGGGTACCGTGGGTTCAAATCCCACTCTTTCCGTCCTTTTTTTACTCCTTACCTAACCAGGATTTAAAAAATAATTCGACTGCGGCTGCCTGGCTAACCTCGCTCAGGACCATCATTGCCAAAATATGGGCAACTGAAGATACTGAAATCTTAAGATCATTGAGGCCCACATGACCGACACATCTTCTCCTAAAGTCAAAATTGCTCCGCATACCAAGGAATCAGAAATGATGGTTCTTGGCTGCATGCTCACTAGCGTCAACAGCCTCAACATCGGGGCCGACGGCTTAGACGACGCCGATTTTTACTTTACCGAGCACCGGATCATCTTCCAAGCCCTCAAGACCTCTTATCGGAGCGACCGCCCTGCCGATGTCCATCTGATTTCTGAAGAGCTCAAGCGGCAAGACAAGCTCAAGGCGATCGGCGGGATCAGCTATTTGACCACGCTCGCCCAATATGCAGGGACCTCCGCCTATATCGAAGAGTATGTCGATCTCGTCAGAAATAAATCGATCTTGCGCCGCATGATCACCGCCGCTCAGGAAGTGGAAAAGAACGCCTTGAGCGATCCCGACGATGTCCAATCAACACTCGATGACGCCCAAGCAAAATTCTTTACGATTAGCCAAACTGCCAGCACAGGAGCAGGCCTTTTACTTAAAGACATCCTCACGGGCGTCAAATCCACTTCTCAACTTCCCTATCTTAAAGAGCTCGAATTAAGGCAGCATAAATTCAAGGAGAGAGGCCCTGAAGACCTAGGCATTACAGGGCTCCCCACCCACTTCACCGACCTCGACCGGATGATCAATGGCCTCGGCAGCTCAAACCTCATGATCTTAGCGGCGCGCCCCGCCATGGGAAAAACGGCGCTTGCCCTCAATATCGCCGAAAATGTCGCCTTCAAAAACGAGCTTCCTGTAGGAATCTTCTCGCTTGAAATGACCGCAGAGCAATTGATCCACAGGATGATCTGCTCCCAGTCTGAAGTCGAGTCTGACAAGATCAAGACGGGCTCCTTGAACGGAGTCGAATACCAGCGCGTCGTCGCCGCAGTGAACTCGATGATGAAAGGCTCTATCGTGATCGACGACCAACCCGGCCTTAAGATCACCGATCTGCGCGCGCGTGCGCGCCGCATGAAGGAAAGTTATAACATCTCCCTGCTCATCGTCGACTACCTCCAGCTGATTTCCGGATCAGGACTTTCCCGCAACGCCGAAAACAGGCAAAATGAGATCTCTGAAATCTCTCGGATGATGAAAACTCTGGCGCGAGAGATCAACCTCCCGATCATCTGCTTGTCGCAGCTGTCGCGTAAAGTGGAAGAGCGGCAGGGCCACAGGCCAATGATGAGCGATTTACGTGAATCAGGCTGTCTGACAGGAGATTCTCTCATTCAAGATGCAAAAACCGGAAAGTTATACACCATCAAAGAATTAGCCGAACGGCAAGAACAAACTCCGATTTTCGTCCACGCCATGGATGAGCATTTAAAGGTCGGCCCCCATCGAATGATCAAAGCATTTTATTCGGGACGTAAAAAAGTCTTTCAGCTCACAACCCGGTCTGGCCGCACAATTAAGGCAAGCGCTAACCATCCCTTTTTTAAATTCGAAACATGGACACCCCTTGAAAACCTAAAACCCGGGGATAAAATTGCCCTTCCCCGTTCGATGGCAATCAAGCACCCTTCCACTACAATGAAAAATGAAGAACTGGTCCTTCTTGCCCACCTTCTGGGAGACGGATGTGTTCTTCCTACCCAACCTTACCATTATACAAGCGCAGACCCAGAAAATTTAGACCATGTCTCTTCTTCAGCTTTTGCTCTATTTGGTATTCAAGCCCGCCTCGTTAAACAAAATAACTGGTTCCATCTCTATCTCCCAAGCCCCTACCATACAACTCACGGCAAATGCCACCCTATTACCGATTGGTTTAGCAAACTAGGCATAGAAAGAGTTCGATCTTACAACAAAAAAATCCCTCTTTTGGTCTTTGAGCAACCAAATGATCAGATCGCTCTCTTTCTGCACCATCTCTGGGCAACAGATGGCAACATCAGCATGAAAAAAATCAAAGGCAGGCAAGATAGCGCCGCCCTGTATTATGCCAGCTCGAGCCTGCTACTTTGCCAACAAGTGCAAGCCCTCCTTTCCCGCTTCGGAATCCAAAGCTCCCTCTCACAGGTCTCCTCCAAAAAAGGATACCGCACAATGCATCACGTCCATATCTATGGAAAGGAAAATCAAATTAACTTCCTGACACAAATCGGATGCGCCGGCCTGAAAGGTAAAATCATTCCAGAGCTCATCGAAAAATTACAAAAAATCAAACCCAATCCAAACCTTGACGTCATTCCCAAGGAAGCCTGGACAACTTTAATTCAGAATATTAAAGAGGAGTTTCATCTTGGATGGCGCGCAGTTTGCTCCGGGTTGAATCTATCTTATTGCGGATCTTCCCTCTTTAAATCTGGCATCTCCCGATCCCGAATGCAATCTCTCTATCAGGCCCTCCCTTCCGATAAAATTTTACAAGTCGCCACTTCCGATCTTTTATGGGATGAAATTCTCTCTATTACAGAACTTGGAGTAGAGGACGTTTACGACGCGACAGTCGAGACAGTACATAACTTCGTTGCAAATGGGATCATTGTCCATAACAGCATCGAGCAAGATAGTGATATTGTCATGTTCCTGCTCAGAAGGGAATATTACGATCCGTTTGACAAGCCCGGTCTTGCCGAGCTGATCGTTGCTAAAAACAGGCATGGGGCTGTCGGCAGCGTCAATCTGACGTACAGAAAAGAGCTCGCCCAGTTTGCCAACTATTCCCCAATGCATGCCAACTCTCAGGGCTCCGACAACGATGAGGCCTTTGCAGCCTTCTCTCCTACCGGGATGTAATTAATAACCCAACTTGTCCCCTAACTTGCCCAGCGAGCTGAGCGAAATATACGAGAATCTTGCATTTTGTCCATCTCGCTATCGCGTCTAAGGGAGGTTAGGGGACAAGTTGGGTTAATACACCCTGGAAATCCTTGAAAAAAGATAAGAAACATTTTAAAGTCTGTCGTTGAATCCACAAGCTCAATGAAATCTGGATTCAACGACAGACTCTGATACCCGAACAACCTGGAGAATGATTTCAGGTTGTCCCGGCATACAAATTTAAAGGGACCAGCATGCTTCAATTCCTACTGAGAATCGCAAAATTGACCTTCATCTATTGCCTATTGACACAATGCCTCAGCATCAACGCAGACGAAATAAAAGCTACACAACCCTCTTTTGTCATCGTCATCTCCGCTCACAACACCAAAGACTGGTATGAACAAAACCTCGATTCCGTCTTGACCCAAACCTATCCCAACTATCGGGTCATCTATATTGCTGACGGATCAACGGATAAAAGCGAGGAGCTCGTTGAAAATTATATCAAAGAAAACGAGAAAGAAGATCTCGTCACCCTGATCAAAAATCAAGAGCGCAGAGGACATCTGGCCTGCACATGCCAAGCTGTTTTCTCTTGCCGCGAAGATGAGATCGTCGTCGAGCTCGACGGGACCGATTGGCTGGCAAACGAAGAGGTCCTATCTAAACTCAGCGAACTCTATACAGATCCCAATGTCTGGATGACCTACGGCCAATTCACCTACTATCCCGATTTCTGGGAGGGATTTGCAAGCCCCATTCCCAAGGAAACAATCGAAAAAAACGATTTCCGCTCGTTGCACGGGTGCGTGTCCCATCTGAGAACATTCTACGCAGGCCTTTTCCAACAGATCAAAAAGGAAGACTTTCTAGATGGAGAAAAATTCTTCCCAAGAGCTGACGATCTCGCCTACATCATCCCCATGCTGGAAATGGCAGGCACCCACTCCCGGTTCGTTCCCGAGGTCCTCTACGTATTGAATTATAGCGCAGGCGCCAACTCAGAAAAATCCCCCTGCGACCTAGAAGCGGTCATGGATAAAAAAATCCGGAGCAAAGAAAAATATTCCCCCCTTCCGGAGCTCCCCTTTTTCCGCTCTAAAAATAAAATCCCGCCCGGATCATTCTACGGACAGATCGGCGACATCTGCCATCCCTCGTTCAACGACTACCGGATCCTGCAGAATTACCTCATGAACGGGACCAGAGAAAATCTCGACCGCCTGGGCAACATGGTCTATGGGATCAGGCAAATGAAACTCATCGGCAATCCTCCCAACGAACTTCCCCATTCAGGCTCCATCAACGTCAATTGTCCAAAAGACAGCAGGGAGAACTGCATCCTGATCTATTCCACGTTCAACCGCAACTTTCCCAATGCCCTGAAAAGACTGCTCAAGCTCATTGTCGAATCTGATTACAAAGGGCATGTCCTCTACCGCCTCGGCGGCTGGCCTAACGAAGCTGGAGGATCGCTCGTCCTCTCCCACGTCCCTTATGGATTTAAGTGTTCATTTTTCAAAGAAGCGGAAAGGATGGGATTCAAACGGGTCCTCTGGCTCGATTCAGCGGTCGTCCCAGTCGCTAGCCTGAACGACATCTTTGCCATGATCGAAGACAAAGGCTATTTTGTGATGGGCAACTCCCACATGATCGGCCCTTATATGAACCCGATCACAGCAGTCTATTTTGGACTTACGATGGAACAGACCCAACAGATCCCCTCCTGCTCCGCAGGCCTCTTCGGAGTCGATCTAACGCAAAAAGTGGGGAAAAACCTTCTTAACGACTGGTACCATGCGGCCCACGACAAAGACGCCTTTTTCTCCCTCAGGTCGGACCAAAACGCCCTATCGATGCTCCTGTCCCAATATGGGCTGACCGATTTGACCCCTCTTGATCGGATGCCCCACGCCGAAATGGGGGATGAGATCAAGCCAGATTCCCTCTTTTACCTCGATAGGCTTTTTACTTATTAATGGCCGCTTTGGGCGTAAAAAAATTATTTACGCCCAAATCCTCTTGAATGCCTTTACTTTTTTAGTTCTTCCTTTTAAACTGGTGCTTACTTTTTAGTTTTTTTGAATAGGGAGTGTTTTTCCTCATGGCCTCAGTAAAGAAA
>CAZEYJ010000228.1:0-5346 GCA_964516795.1 uncultured bacterium | reverse complement strand
ATGTTCTGTCGTTTGGTAAAACAAGAGCATCGTCTCATAGAAATGGGTGCTGAGTTGGGTCATTTTTGTGATCAGATTGATCATTTTTGTTTGGAAAAGAGTATATAATGGAACTCCGCAATTGAGGATTTGGTGTTCTTTTATCATGCAAAAATAGTTAGCTAAGCGCTTTGCCGATTCGATCGCAGGAGGGGAGGCCATCGAAGAAGAAGAGGAGCTGCTGGAGGAAGCGGAGTGGGAAATTACAGATGCCATAAAAAGTCAAATTAATTGAGAGGGTTAAATTTCGATTCTTTAGGTAGTTTTTGGTATAAACGGGCGTTTGTTATAGCAGGTTTAAGCGTTATTGACTATCAAGGGATTTTAATTTATACCGAAATTGAGAGACTGCCTGCGAACTTGGGTTTCGTCGGCCGTCTCTGAGAAGCTGTTCTGCAACCCTTCTTGAGAAAGAAGGGTGGATTTGGCTCCAAATTGGGATTTTAGAACAGCTTCTAAGTCCAATACAGTCTCTGAAAACCTTGGTGTTTCATGATCGAAGGGATAAAAGTTGTTACTGCGCACGAGATGTCACGTATAGAGGGATTGGCGTATGCCGAAGGCGTATTGGAAGTGGATTACATGGAAAATGCGGGCAAGGCAATCGCTGATCATGTGGAACGCTTTATCGATCAGTATGAGTTGGACCGGAATGTGACCCTATTGGTAGGCAAAGGCAACAACGGAGGCGATGCCTACGCAGCGGGAAGAAGGCTCGTCGAGAAAGGATTTTCTGTTACCGCCTACCATCTTTATTCCTTGGACAGCTGCGGACCTCTTTGTAAAAAGATGCACGAGGCATTTAAGGAAAAAGGGGGTGTTGTTCGATTTGTCCACTCGGAAGATCCTTTTGTTTTTGACCCTAAAGGGATCATCATCGATGGCCTTGTTGGCACCGGTTTTAAAGGGGCTGCAGAGGGGGCGTTGGCAAAAATGATCCAAGCTGCCAACGGATCGCAGCTTCCGATCATTGCTATTGATATCCCTTCAGGGGTCTGCGGCAATACGGGCGCTGTCGCTACGGTAGCCATCGAAGCTACGATGACGATTTATTTAGGCCTGCCCAAGCTCGGATTTTTTATCGGCAACGGCTGGGACCATGTCGGCGAGTTGGTTTATGCCTCTTTCGGACTCTCTCAAGATTCGGTCGATGCCGCCAAGCCCGCTGCTTATTTAGCTCGTTTGGAATCCCTTGATTTGCTTCTTCCTAAGATCAAGCGGACCCGCCATAAATATGAAGCGGGCTATGTCCTTGGCGTTGCAGGCTCTCCCGGGATGCCGGGCGCAGCTCTTCTTTCCAGTTTTTCCGCCCTTAAATCTGGTGCAGGCATTGTGCGCCTGTTCCACTTCTATGGCATGGAGGAGGAGTTATCCTCTGCCCCCTATGAAGTCATTAAAGAGGGGTGGGATGGAAAAAAGATCTCTCGGATTCAGGAGGAGATGGTCCGCGCCAAAGCGCTTTTTGTCGGTCCTGGCATTGGAAGGGAAAAAGAGGCAGGTCAGATGATGAAGCGGCTTCTTTCTGTTCTTTCCATCCCTTCGGTCATGGATGCGGATGCCCTCTTTTATTTGGCAGAAAATCCAAAGGTCAAACTGCCCGAAAATTGCATTTTAACGCCTCATCGCAAAGAGATGAAGTCCTTGCTTTCTTCGTTTAAGATAGAGGGAAAAGAAGACGATTTCCTAGGAAAATGCCAGTGTTATGTCGATGAGAAAAATATCACTCTCGTACTCAAGGGAGCTCCTACATGGATTTTTTCTCCAAAGGCCCCTCCTTTGATTATGACGGCGGGCGATCCTGGTATGGCAACGGCGGGTTCCGGCGATGTTTTGACGGGAATCATCGCAGCGCTGCTAGCGCAGGGGCTCGAGCCGGTGAAAGCCGCCCTGTTAGGAACAGCCCTCCACGGCCTTTCGGGAGAGTGCGCAGCAAGCGACCTTTCGTCTTATTGCGTGACGGCCTCAGACCTGATCGATTATTTGTCTCTTGCCTTTCTAGTGTTCCTTAACGAAAATTCTTGAGATAATTTCTAGCGTGAAAGCTGCTCAAATCAACGAACGCAAGTTCGTGCGTATTAATCCAATACGTATGAACTTGCGTTCGTTGATTTCAGCAAACTGTGACGCCGAAATTACTCCAAGAATTTTCGTTAAGGAACACGAGATATGCTTGACTTGATACCTTATCAAGAATAAATTGAATCTCTTCACACCTTTTCAAAACGAGGATATGACAATGGCATCGATATTGAAGAGTTTACGATTGTGCGTTTTGTTGTTTTTGAGCGTCTGCACTGCGGTTCGCGCTGAAGATTCCCGGCAGGAATCTTATCCTAAGGAAGCTTGGGTGGTCTTTGCTACAGAGAGCCACTTTGCCCTTTTGGAAGTGGCTGTTGCAGGGATCCATGCATTTTCCACTCGTCCGGTGGTGGCGGTCGGTGTGAATGCAGACATCCCCTTTTCCTTAGAAAAATATCCTCGTCTGTTCAAAAAACGGATCGACGTCGATTTGAACGAACGCAAAGCCTACTATTATAAGCCTCAGGCGATTTTAGCTGCAGATCTGGACTATGGGATCTATCTTGATGCAGACGCGATCCCTAATATAGGGTGCGACTATCTTTTCGAAGTAGCCCGGCAAGTCGGAGATTATCCTCTGCTGCCTCGGCATGAGGATGAGGCTTATGTGTTAGAAGAGGCGATGCAGTTTTTCGGCATCGAGAAAAGATCGATGCATTACGCCCATTCCGATGTGGTCGTCTATTCGAAAAATTGTCTCCCCTTTATGATCGAATGGTCAGATATTTGCTTGAAATATCCTTGGCTTGGTTATCCGGTTTGGGATGAGACGTTGATCAATGTCTTGTTGTGGAAGAAAGGAGCGACAGAGCAATTGTACATTTGCGATCCTTATAACGCCTATTTCGGCGATTATTTGGGGATGTCCCAGGAAAAAATCGCTACCGATCCCTATAACCATTGGTTTGTGTTCCACGGTAATAAGGATGTCGATCGGGGCTGGCGCATGTTAGACGCCCTTAAGCGCAAGCACAACATCTTAAATTAAGAAGTCTTTTTTTTGGGGCCAAAAACAGGAATGGCATAATAGAACACTAAAGAGTCTGCTCCTGGATTGCGCAGGAGCATTCTGGCGTTCGAGATATGGCTGAATTGCGCCCCAATCCTCCCTTGATTTCCAAGAACGACAGCCGCTTCAATGGCTGAACGGAAGTTGATTGGAAATCCAAGCCGGCGGCCCGAGCCTTGGTGATACCAGCCCGGTGCGAAACTCGGCGTAGCGACAAATCGTTTACCGATGAAAATGTCGTAGGCAACTCCTCCGCATAGATAAAACGATTGGTCGGTATTGGCAAAATAAGCGACCAGCGGCCTGACGTGGTGGCAGTGCGGTTCCCAACGGTACTCGATCTGGTACATGAAGCGGGGGTGGCTTTTATCGACATTAAAAATTCCCGGCCCGACCATGAGATGCGAAGGTGCGTCATTTTGGGCTTGAAGTAGACAAGGAGTCAATAAACAGCTGAAGCAAAGAAGCTTGAACGTGTTGATAATCTCTGAAATTCTCTTTTTGCTGTTTTTTTTCTTCAGGATGTCCTTTTTTGTAAACTCAGCCATTATGTAGTATACCGAAAATAGTTAAGAGGCTATTCGCTATATAGCACTCGTAAAAAAAGCGGGCAAATAAAACTTTTGCATTGCTTCCCATATTTTTCCTAAGAACTCAACAGGACTTGAAATTAACAGTTCTTCCTCCTGAAATCGGTAGGTTCTCTCAGCTAACAAAGCTTGATCTTTCTTACAACGACCTCACAACCCTTCCCCTTGAAATTGGCAATCTCTCGCAGCTAAGAAGCTTTATACCGAAACAACTTGAAGAATCGGAAATTCGGCTAGAAGGCTCTTCAATCTTTTGATCTGACCCGAAGGGACAGTGTTCATAGACACGACCCGAGGATCAGATCAAAATCTTGAAGAAAAGCCGGCGCAGCCGAAAACCGATTCTTCAGGGTGTTTCGGTATATATTTTTCAAATTCATCTAGGAACTTAACATGGAAGATCTAGGAGGTCTAGTTTTTTCAGGCAAATGAATCGTCTAAAAATAATAGATTCAAGATATCGCAGGGATAGTTTTAACTGTATATTCGGGAGGTCGAACCACTGAAATCAATCTAGATGGATCTGTTATAACAGGAGGTAAGAGGCAGCGTTCAAGGTGCTCCACTCGAACCTTAGTTTTATCTGAAGAAGCTTGAATTAATTCACGACTGTGGAAGTAGTGAGGAGGAGAGACAGTAGTGATGCGTTTTTGTGGGAAATATTTTCGAACCATTCGAATAGCTGGGGCGAGGTCAGAGTCATTGGAAATAAGAAGAGCTCTATCGAAAGCGTTTTGATAAGCTAAATTTAATAGAAAGAGGGCAATATTCACGTCGGTCTCTTTTTCTTCGTGACCAATCCATCGATGATTACAAGAGGGACATTTTCGGGTTTTTTCTTTGAAATGTCCTAGAATTGGTTTAACATTAGTTAATTCTAAAGCGCGAATATGTGCTTTTTGGCATTTTTGCGAGGACTCGGAAACGTGCTCGGCATATGCAGAAAAATAGAATACTTCTGAAAGCTCTTCTGAATGGGACTTCAGAAACACTTTTGAAAGATTTCTCAGGTCTACCCATTTCAGTTCGGGACGGGCAAGAGCGGTGATAGCATGGTAGAGGTTAAGACCGTCTATAAGGCAAATAACACGGTGGCGATTCATGCATCTCCAAAAAAACGTGCCACGAGCCGGAGCCCGTGGCTTTCGCATAGTGTTTAAAACTATGCGGGATGATGCTGACATAGTAATGCGTCGGTACTTTTTTTGCATACAAAAAAAATTGAAAATAAGCAAGTAACTAAAAACTATCGTAGCCATTTCCTCTGGTGGTTTTGTAAATCGCTGATTCTTGTTTTTTGATATAGGATGGTGGATGAGATCAATGCGGAGATTATAAAATCTTGGCGATTCGGCGACTTTGCGTTGCTCTTCACCATTTAGTTCATATAGACTTTCAAGAAAAATGGCAGGATATAAGGATGGGCAGGACGAAGAATTTTTGTTGGATTTTTTCTTGTCCTGCCCATCCTTATATCCTGCTATTTTCTCTTAAAAGTTCCTTGTTTTCTGTGCGTAGTTTTTAGTGTGTGGATTGATTGTAATATATTGAATTTTAAGATGTTATGGCTTGATGAGGGTGCATAGGAGGTCGAAGTCGATGTGTTTTTCGACGACATCGATCGCTTCA